>CALFLO010000054.1 GCA_937880175.1 uncultured Gluconobacter sp. | reverse complement strand
TCTGCGGCTCCTCGCTCGCCCTGATGGATGCCGGCGTTCCGCTGCCGCGTCCGGTCGCTGGCATTGCCATGGGCCTGATCAAGGAAGATCGTGGCTACGCGGTGCTGTCCGACATTCTGGGTGATGAAGATCACCTCGGCGATATGGACTTCAAGGTGGCCGGTACGGCTGACGGCGTGACCGCGCTTCAGATGGACATCAAGATCACGTCCATCACGCCGGAAATCATGAAGATCGCTCTGGAGCAGGCCCGTGAAGGCCGTATCCACATCCTCGGCGAAATGTCCAAGGCGCTGACGGAAGGCCGTTCGGATGTTTCGGGCAATGCTCCGAAGATCACGACGATCTCCGTGCCGAAGGAAAAGATCCGCGACGTGATCGGTTCCGGTGGCAAGGTGATCCGCGAGATCGTCGAGTATTCGGGTGCGAAGGTTGATATCGGTGACGATGGCACCGTGACGATCGCCGCTTCGAACGAAGAGCAGGCCCAGAAGGCCATCTCCCGGATCGAAGGCATTGTCGCGGAGCCGGAAATCGGCCGCATCTATGACGGCAAGGTCGTCAAGGCTGCCGATTTCGGTGCGTTCGTGAACTTCCTTGGCCCGCGTGACGGTCTGGTTCACATTTCCGAACTGGCTGAAGGCCGCGTTGCGAAGACGTCCGACGTCGTCAAGCAGGGTGATGCCGTGAAGGTCAAGGTCATCGGTTTTGATGACCGCGGCAAGGTCAAGCTCTCCATGAGGGTTGTCGATCAGGCCACGGGTGCCGATATTACGGAGAGTGTGGGGGCCAAGCCTGGCCGTCCGCCCCGTCGCGACGCCGAATGAGTGTTGGGGCGGGGCTCGCAAGGCCCCGCCTTTTTTTTTCTGAGTTTCGGAGACAGCCAGTCCCCATGAAATCTATTGATACCCTCCGTTTTGGTGGTCAGGATGTGCTGCCTCTGATCGAAGGGGGCAAAGGTGTCTCCGTGTCCACGGGCGTTTCGGCCGGACACTGGGCTGCCGCCGGCGGGATCGGAACCATTTCGGCCGTCAATGCGGACAGCTACGATCAGGATGGAAACCCCGTTCCGCAGGTCTATCACGGTCGCACGCGCCGTGAGCGCCAGCAGGAACTGATCCGCTACGCCATCGACGGCGGTATCGCCCAGGCAAAGATTGCCCACGATATTTCGGGCGGCAAGGGCCGGATCAACGTCAATATCCTGTGGGAAATGGGCGGCGCTGAAGAGGTCATCATCGGGATCCTCGAAGGGGCTCCGGGACTGGTGCATGGCGTGACCTGTGGTGCGGGCATGCCGTATCGCCTGTCCGACATCGCGGTACGTTTCGGGATTCCGTATTACCCGATCGTTTCTTCGGGACGTGCGTTCAACGCCCTGTGGCGCCGTGCTTATGGCAAGGCCCCGGAACTGCTGGGTGGCGTGGTTTATGAAGATCCGTGGCGTGCGGGCGGTCATAACGGCCTGTCCAACACGGAAAATCCGCTGTCTCCGGAAGATCCCTATCCGCGCGTTCTCGAACTGCGCCGCGTCATGCGCAATTATGGTCTGGGCGAAACGCCGATCATCATGGCGGGTGGCGTGTGGCATCTTGAAGACTGGCAGAACTGGATCGGCAATCCGGAACTGGGGCCGATTGCGTTCCAGTTCGGAACCCGCCCGCTGCTGACGCAGGAAAGCCCGATCCCGAATGCCTGGAAGCGCCGCCTTCTGACGCTGAAGAAGGGGGATGTGTATCTCAACCGCTTCTCCCCGACGGGCTTCTATTCTTCCGCCGTCAAGAACAGCTTTCTGCAGGATCTGCGTAACCGCTCCGAGCGTCAGGTGCCCTACAGTCCGGAAGCTGGCGATGGGTATGAGGCGTCTTATGGCGTCGGGGCCCGCAAGCGTGAGGTTTTCGTCCCTGCTGCCGATCGTCCGCGTATTGCCGAATGGGAGGCCGCCGGTTTCACCGAGGCCCTGCGCACGCCGGATGACACGCTGGTTTTCGTGACGCCGGAAAGCGCACGCGAGATCCTTGCGGACCAGACGGCCTGCATGGGCTGCCTGTCGCAGTGCCGCTTCTCCAACTGGATGCAGCGTGAGCCGTATACCAACGGCCAGAAGGCAGACCCGCGCTCCTTCTGCATCCAGAAAACGCTCCAGACCATTTCCCACATTGCGCCAGGAGCGGACGAGGATGCGATCGTGGATCACAACCTCATGTTCGGCGGCACGAATGCGTGGCGCTTCGGAACAGACCCGTTCTATGCGAACGGCTTTGTTCCGACGGTCGGCCAGCTCGTGGAGCGTATCCTGACCGGTCGCTGAGACATGGTCCGTGATCCGCTCTCTTCTGGTCCGTCTCCCCGGCCTGCCCTGAACCGGGGCAGGCCGTTCGACTTTCTGACGCAGTTTCTGGTGCGGCACTCGGTTCCTGTCAGTCCGGAGCAGATCGCTCCAGCTGAGGGGAGCCGGGCCGCGGTCGCCACGGTCATGGCGCTTCTTCCCGCAATTTATGAGCATCAGGCCGTGCTGGCCTGGGCCGGGTTTGCGGCATTCTGGAGCTGCCTGATCGAGCCGGGCGGGACCGCGCGCGAACAGCTCCGTATCCTCGGGATTTTTACGGTCGGTGGCGCGATCCTCGGTGGCGTGACGTCCCTCATTGCGGTTTACCCGCTCTGGGGCGTGCTGCCTTGGCTCGTCCTGACGGGACTGATGGTGGGTCTGGCGCGGGCGCTCCGGCCGTCCATGGCGCTGCTCTGTGCGCTTCTCGGCTGCGTCATGCTGGCGGGGACAGGCTTCCCGGCCCATGATCTTCAGGACGCATTCGTTATTGCCGGGGCCTTTGGGGGCGGGGGTCTGTGGGCCACTCTCCTGTGCCTCGTGATCTGGCCGCTGCATCCTTACGCGTCGGCCCGGCGGGCCGTGGGTGGCAGTTACCGGCTTATTTCGGTGATGGCGGGCGAAATTGCTGCGGGCCGGCTACAGGAAACCGTTCACCGGCAGAATGTGCGTACGGCAATCGAGCGCGCGCGCGGGCTGGCGCTCCAGATCGATGCCGGTCATGCGAGTTACGGCATGCGCGGGCGTCTGATCGCCTCGCTCGCCGGAGCGGAGCGTCTGTTTACGGCCATGCTGGCTGTCGAGCATCTTGTCGAAACGCGTGGTCTGGATTTCGAGGCGCGGGGCACGCTGGCGGCGTTTTCGGCGCTTTGCCAGCATGCCAGCGACGCTGCCCTCGAACCCGCACCGGATCTCGGGCATCTGGCGGCTGAAGGACTGCCGCTCGCGGGGAGTATTCCCGCGACGGCGGGTCCGGTCGGGGAACTGGTCGCGACCAGTGCGCGAACACTGGGCACGCTGGCGGAAGGGCTCGCGCAAAAAGAGCGCCTGCCATTCGATACGGAACTGCCCCGGCATGTGGCGCGGCTGACCCCGGCGATCTGGCAGCATGCGCTGCGTCTCGTGGTCGGTCTGCTGGCGACCTACATGACGAGCCTGTGGCTGGGGCTGGATTACGGCTTCTGGGCTCTGGTGGCCCTGCTTCTGGTCGTCCAGCCGTCCGGGCAGACGACGCTGGTGCGGGCGCTCGAGCGTGTGCTTGGCACTCTGGGCGGTGGCGTGCTGGCATTGCTGCTGACGCCGTTCCTGCCCGGCTCGGCCCAGATGCTGGCGGCGGTGGCGATCTTCGTGATCGGGGCGATCGCGATGCGGGCCGTCAACTATACCATGCTAGTTGTGTTCATCAGCGCGCAGTTCATCGTCGTGACGGAAATGCTCATGCCCTCACAGGGCGTGGCCTGGATGCGGATGCTCGACAATACGCTTGGCAGCGTGATCGGGCTGCTCTGTGCCTTTACGGTTTGTCCGCAGCGTCGGGGGCAGGATCTGGATGGTCTGTTGCAGACAGCAGTTGTGGGTAATCTGCGCTATCTCGCGGCGGTGCTGAAACGGGAAGATCCTGTCATGACGGACCGGATCCAGCGTCAGGCCGGTATCGATACGACGCGGGCGGAGTTTGCGCGCGGCTCCCTGCCGGTTTTGGGCGGTGTATCCGCCGTTGGAGAACGCGCCACACAGACGCATGCCCTGCTTCGGGCGCTGCGCCGTCTGAGCGGGGAGGCGACGCTCCTGCGTTTCGACATCTCTGCCGGGCTGTGTAATGGAGATGCGCAGGCCGGTGAGCGATGGAGCGCCACGGCGGCGTCGCTTGAAGCGGGTGGTCCGCTGGCTGATATTGCCCTGAAGATCCAGAACGGTGAAATCATGGCCGAGATCGCGGCGCTCGAACGGGCAGGACGCGGGGATCAGACCACGCCCTGAGACAACAACGGCCGGAGACGATATCCCGTCTCCGGCCTTTTCTGCTTTATCTCTGGTGAGGTACGCGGTGGTCAGTGACGGCCGCCGCCGCCATGACCTCCTCCGCCCCCACCAC
>CALFLO010000053.1 GCA_937880175.1 uncultured Gluconobacter sp. | reverse complement strand
GTTCAACGACCATACCCATGGGTTGCAGTTCAAGGCGGAGTTTCTCAAGGCCAGCCCGCCGACCACGGTCGAGGGCATCGAACGCTATCTCGGTTCCGGCATCATCCGGGGCATCGGCCCCGTCTATGCGAAGAAGCTGGTGAAAGCGTTCGGCGAGGCCGTGTTCGACCTGATTGAGCAGGAACCGCACCGCCTGCGGGAGGTGACGGGCATCGGCCCCAAGCGCGCCGAACGGATTGTCGGTGGCTGGGCGGATCAGAAGGTGATCCGCGAGATCATGCTGTTCCTGCACAGCAACGGCGTCGGCACCTCGCGGGCGGTGCGGATATTCAAGACCTATGGGCAGGATGCGGTCCAACTGATCAGCGAGAACCCCTACCGGCTGGCAAAGGACATCCGGGGTATCGGATTCAAAACCGCCGACCAGATCGCCCGAAAAATGGGGATTGCGCCCGACGCCATGATCCGGGTGCGGGCAGGGATCTCCTATGCCCTCGGCGAGGCCATGGATGAGGGACACTGCGGCCTGCCGGTCGGGGAACTGCTGACCAGTACGGCCGAACTGCTGGAGGTTGCTGCCCCTCTGATCGAGACAGCGCTTGCGCTGGAACTGGAAGCCGGTGACGTGGTCGCCGACAGTGTTGGCGAAACAAACTGCATCTTTCTAGCTGGCCTGTATCGCGCCGAGCAAAGCATCGCCGAGCGGTTGCGCGCCTGCGCCGTCGGTCGACCGCCCTGGCCGGAGATCGATGCTGAAAAGGCCACCATCTGGGTGGAGAAGAAGACCGGGCTCGCTCTTGCTCCCAGCCAGCAGGAAGCAGTGCGTCTTGCCTTGCGCAGCAAGGTGCTGGTGATCACGGGTGGCCCCGGCGTGGGCAAGACCACGCTGGTCAACGCCATCCTGAAAATTGTGACCGCCAAGGGCACGGACGTGCAGCTCTGCGCGCCGACCGGCCGCGCGGCGAAGCGCCTGTCGGAAAGTACCGGACTGGAAGGCAAGACCATCCATCGACTGCTGGAGACGGATCCGGCCAGTGGCAGTTTCAAGCGGGACGATACCAACCCGCTGACCTGCGATCTGCTGGTCGTGGATGAGGCCAGCATGGTGGACGTGCTGCTGATGCGCTCCCTGCTGCGCGCGTTGCCCGACAGCGCGGCGCTGCTGATTGTGGGCGACGTGGACCAGTTACCGTCGGTGGGACCGGGGCAGGTTCTGGCCGATATCATCGCCTCGGACGCTGTGCCTGTGGTGCGGCTGACCGAGGTGTTCCGCCAGGCGGCGCAGAGCCGGATTATCACCAATGCACACCGGATCAATGAGGGCAGGATGCCCGAACTGAGTGCGGAAGAGGGATCGGATTTCTACTTCGTGGAGGCGGCCGAACCCGAGGTCGGGCTGCGTCGGCTGCTGGCCGTAGTGAAGGATCGTATCCCGGCGCGGTTCGGGCTGGACCCGGTTCGCGACGTGCAGGTGCTTTGCCCGATGAACCGGGGCGGGCTCGGGGCGCGATCGCTGAATATCGAATTGCAGCAGGCGCTGAACCCGCCAGGCGACGTGAAGGTCGAACGGTTCGGCTGGACCTACGGTCCCGGCGACAAGGTGATGCAGATCGCCAACGATTATGACCGGGACGTCTTCAACGGGGATCTTGGCGTTATCGACAGGATCGATATCGAAGAAGGCGAACTGACCGTCTCATTTGACGGCAGGGATGTGGTCTATGGCTTCGGGGAACTGGATGAACTGGTGCTCGCCTATGCTACCACGATCCACAAGAGCCAGGGATCGGAATACCCGGCGGTGGTGATCCCGCTGGTAACGCAGCATTACGCCATGCTGGCGCGGAACCTGCTCTATACCGGCGTCACACGGGGACGGAAGCTCGTCGTGCTGGTGGGGCAGAAGAAGGCGCTGGCCATCGCCGTGCGGAACCAGGGCGGGAGGCGGCGGTGGTCGAAGCTCAGGGAGTGGCTGGCGGGTAGCATCGCATGACGGAGTGATGGGGGTGTCTCCATGTCGGCTTCCGCCTTCATGGTTGATACCCAAGCAGATATGGTCGGTTTCAGAAAGCCAACATTGTTATGCGAACCGCTGTCGAGCGACTTTTGGGACATTACTGCCGATCGGTGCCACTACTGGGAACGCCTTGCTATGCTGCAAGCGGCCATGATAGCGCAGAGGCATGCCTAAAATCACGTTTAAGCAGGCCGTTCAAACCGATCATCCATCTGAATTGCAACCCTAATTCGGACAGTCTATGTTAGGCGGATTACGTAACGAGAACTAAGGCAGATGGGATTATGCGGATCGAGAAGGTGCGCGTTGAGGGATTTCGCCTTCTTGAAGACGTCGAGATACTTTTGGAGTCGACCTCTACTGTAATCGTTGGTCGCAATAATAGCGGGAAAACTTCTCTTACTGATGTGTTTGACCGCTTTTCAGGCGAGAGTTCTTCGCGGTTTCGCTTGGAGGACTTCTCCGCAGGTCAGCGGCCAAAATTTCTCACCGCAAAACATCTTGTCGATGATGGACAAGCGCCAAGCAGCATTATCAATACACTTCCCAAGATCGTCGTCACGCTCACCATGCGATATGATGTGAATGAGGAGTTCGGCCCGCTCTCACCCTTTGTCATCGACCTCGATCAGACCTCAACGACTGCCCTTATCCGTATGGAATATGCGCCGAAGCTGGCGACTGTTTCTACGCTGTTTGGCCAAGCCGAACCCGAAGAAGGGGTGAGCCCGGTAGATCATTTCTATCGTGAACTGCGCGACACGATTCCGAAGGCCTACGGCGTACGGTTGTTTGCCGTTGACCCGACCAATCCCGCCGATCAACGCGAATTCGAGGGTGTGTCCAACCTGAACGCCTTAATTCAGTGCGGCTTCATCGGTGCACAGCGCACGCTTGACCTCTCCAAACCTGGCGAGACTGATGTCATCGGAAAACTGCTTGGCAAGCTTTTTCAAACCGCCACGTCAGCCACGGCCGCCGAGGCGGACCAGCAACTGGCGCAGGAACTGAAATCTTCGGTCGATGGCATCGAGAAGGGCATTCAGGCCGGCTTCGATACGATGGTGAAGGGTCTGCTTCCGGCGTTGGGCGTATTCGGCTTTCCGAGCCTTAATGACACTGAACTCCGCCCCGAAACATCGCTCAACGTCGAAAGCCTTTTGGCCGATCACACACGTATTCTCTATACGGGGCATGATGGGGTTCATCTGCCCGAAGGCTACAATGGCCTCGGCACCCGCAACCTCATCTACATCCTCCTGAGACTTGAAGCCTTCCATAAGGAATATCGTTCGAGGCCAACTCGCCCTGGCGTACATATCGTTTTTGTCGAGGAGCCCGAAGCGCATTTGCATCCGCAGATGCAGGAGGTCTTCATCGGGCAGCTCAATCAAGCTGCTGCGAAGCTCTCTGAAAGCTATCCCGGTGAGCCTCAATGGCAGGTGCAATTCGTCGTCTCGACCCACTCTTCGCATGTAGCGAACGCTGCCAGCTTCGAGGCGATACGGTATTTTCTGAGCTCGATGCCGAGCGTCGCTGGCATCAGGCATACTAAGGTCAAGGATTTCCGAAAAGGGCTTGCTACTATCAGCCCGGAGGATCGAAACTTCCTTCATCAGTACATGACGTTGACGAAGTGTGATCTGTACTTCGCCGACAAGGCCATTCTAGTTGAGGGTACCACAGAACGCATCCTTATGCCCCGGATTTGCCGCCTCGTGGATAAAGGTCTGCCCGATGGTCAGAAGCTCACCTGCCAGTATGTAAGCACGGTAGAGGTCAGCGGTGCTTACGCCAGCAAGTTCTACCCTTTGCTCGATTTCCTCGAACTGAAGTCCCTTGTCATCACCGACCTAGATGCGCTTTATCTCGACGAGACGAAGAAGCCAGCGCGCTGGAAGAAGTGCCCGACGGCCAAAGGAAATCGTTCTGGCAATGCAGCGCTGCGGGCTTGGTATAACGTGGAGCAGGGCGAGGTCCTATTACTAGCGGACCTCGCCGCGAAGCAGGATGCTGACAAGATCAGCGGCTACCGCCGCATCGCCTACCAAATCCCCGAGCCCGGATCAGCGAGTTGCGCCCGGAGCTATGAAGATGCATTGATCCTCGCCAACCCTCAGCTTTTTAAGCTGGCTGAGGAAAACTGCGCCAACGATGCATGGGACAAAGCGCAAGAACTCCACAAGACCGACGCTGCCTTCGATTTCGCGATCCGCGAGGAGGATTGGGTCGTCCCCCACTACATTCGGGAAGGGCTGATCTGGTTATCTCAACCGCCTCCTCCTTCGACTGAACCACCAGCCATTGATGCCGGCGCAGAGCAGCCTGCTGCATGAACCGCGCCCCACAAAGCCCTGCCGAGATAGCTGCCGCCCAGGCCCAGCAGCGTGTAAATGAACGCCTCGATGCAGGCGGCCACTTTCGGCTCGAAGCAGGCGCAGGCGCAGGTAAAACCTATTCGTTGGTCAAAGCACTGAAGCGCCTTATCTCAACACAAGGCACGTCGCTACTTCAGCGCGGCCAGCGGGTTGCGTGCATCACGTTCACGGAGGTTGCCCGAGACGAGATCGCTCGAGACATCGAGATGCATCCCGCGATCCTCGTTGAGACCATTCACGCTTTTTCATGGGCCTTCATGATGCCGTTTCAGTCGGCTCTTCGCGAGTTGGTAGGCTCAATCGAGAACCGTCAGGAAAAGATTGAAGCCGGAGGCGGGATCGGTACAAAGCCTGTGACTTACGACCTTGGTTTTTTCGGTGTCGATGAACACCGCGTCACCCTTAGCCACGACGACATTCCGAGCTTCATGGCTCGTCTGCTGGAGCGCCCGAAATTCCGCGCGATGCTGAATCAGGCGTTCCCCGTCATCTTCATCGACGAGTACCAGGACACCGACCCGCACTTCATGGCGGCGCTAACAGTCCACCTGTTCGCTCCGGCGGCCAAACCCCAGATCGGCCTTTTTGGCGACCACTGGCAGACTATTTACCGAAACGAATACACGCTCGCCGATTTCCCGAATGTCGAGGGAATTGGGAAGCAGTCGAACTTCCGGTCCGCTCCTGCGATCGTCGATGTACTCAACCGACTTCGGCCGGAATTACCCCAGCATGTGAGCGACCCCGAAGCCTGCGGAGAGGCCCGATTCTTTCACGTAAACGCCTACGCAGGCGAACGGACCAATACGGCTCATTCAAAGGCGGACCTGCCAGACGTGGTGAAGGCGCCAGTGACCGAGGCCCTGAAAGAGCGGCTTATTGCCGAGGGCTGGGACTTCGCGCCGGAAAAAACAAAGGTGTTGATGCTCACGCATAACGCGCTTGCCGCGCAGCAGGGATATCCGACTATTGCGGCCATCTTTGATCGCAACGAAGCCTTCGCAAAAAAGGAAGACCCGACCATCGCTTTTCTTGCGGATACTCTTGAACCAATGATACGCGCTTACGCTGGCGGGCACTTCGGCGAGATGTTCCGTATCCTCGGCGGCAAACCGCCACTCAGTCGCCACGCCAGCAAAATCGAATGGCGCACTGACATGGACCGTCTCAACGAGCTACGAGCCGACGGCACCATCGGCGACGTACTTGATCACCTGAGGGAAGCGCCGCGTCCACGCCTTCCAGATAAAGTCGCTGCGCGTGAGGATGATATCCATCAACTAAGAACGGAGGTTGCGGAAGGCGAAGAGAAGTACATCACTCGGCACCGTAAACTTCGAGCAGTACCTTACAGCGAGGTCGTGGAACTGGTTCGTTTTCTAGAAGGCCATACCCCCTTTGCGACGCAGCATAGCGTGAAAGGCGCCGAGTTTGAGAATGTCCTCGTACTGCTTGGTGGCGGATGGAATCACTACAACTGGCC
>CALFLO010000052.1 GCA_937880175.1 uncultured Gluconobacter sp. | reverse complement strand
AGTTTGAGAATGTCCTCGTACTGCTTGGTGGCGGATGGAATCACTACAACTGGCCAAATCTAATGGACCTGCTCCATACCCAGAGGATTACCGACAAGAATACGAAAGGTTATCATCGCGCGCGCAACCTTTTCTACGTCGCAATTTCGCGGCCGAAGGTACGTCTGGCGGTTCTTGCGACCCAAACCATCAGTCAAGCAGGGCTTGTTGCGGCTGCCGATCTTTTTGGTGCCGGTGCCGTGATCGGTTTGACCGTCTGATTGGCACCACATAAATCGCGGAGAGACCGATATTGGCGTGAACTGACGTTCTTGGCACACCATCGGAACGGTGCATGTTGGTCGGAAGCCTTCATGAACGTGAAATCTGCGAATGACTACTTTCGGCCATCCCTTCCCAATAACCGACATTCAAGTCTCCCCCTAATCGCCTGCTTGTTCAAGAGAACCAGAGCAGACAGGCGGGACGCGCCTTCATGTCGGACATAGGGCGCCTCTCCGTGCATCTCGATAGCGGACATCTGCCGCCGCTGATCACGCCAAATCGAACAGAGGCATCGCGCAAAAATCCCATTCCACGAGAAGCTCACCGCTATGCTTTGCCGCCAGTTTTCCCACAGATCGCCTCAAGGGCTAGCCGTGATTTGAACTCCGCCGCACACCTCATGCGCGTAACCTTGTCCATAAAGCCCACCCTCTCTGAGGTGGGATTATATCTTAGACACCTGTCCGTAAAACAGAGCTCTCCTCTGTATTTTTTAACTTTGCCAAATCAGAACTCCCAATAGGTCACGGCCTGACAACCGCCATTTGGTCGCGCTCCGTGAGCAGGGCTTCAGCCGCTGTCGAAAAAATTTTCTTGGGCATGTTCCCACGAAGCCACTTTTCGGCTTCGAACGCGACGAGTTTGGCGCGGTTGTTCGTTTCACGACGATAAACGCCGTGCTCGGGAAGCCGACTCTGGACCGAGGGTAGAACGAGACAAGCGGATGCGAACAGCGCGACTTCAATCGCGAGGTCGCTTTTCTCCGCGGCGAGCTGAGGGGCTGCGAGAAACGAAAACAGGAACTGGCCGACAGACATCGGAGCATCAGCCTGAGCCTTGTATGCATCAGCTAACTCCGCGGGGACTGCAAGCTCTGCAAGAAGCCCGACCGGATCGTCTTCCCGCTGGTTGAAATACCAGCCAAACCAATACCAAGAATCGGGCTTATAAAATCCGTGCAAAACCTCGGGCCATAGCTCGGCGTCGTCTCCCCCGCTCGCCAGAAATGCGAGGATCAACCCGGGCATAATCTTTGAAGTGTCGGGACTCTCGGAAATAATCCAATGCAGAGCAGAAAAATTCAGATGATCAAATTGTTGGGTGAGCCAATATTCTATTGCCGTGTCGCCTTCCGCAGTCGCATAAACTTCCTCCACCAATCCCGCGGATGCGATTGCTTGAAAGAGCCGCAGCAATCTTGATCTCTGTCTTGTCGAACTTTCGAAGTCACTGTTGGGCTGAAAGACAGCGATCTGCTCGAGTGCCAATGCGAGCGCACCGCGACCAAGGCGCCGCTTTGCGAAGGTGCCGCTTCCTTTTGCCTCAGTATCGATAAACTCGACGGGCAGCGTCGCGCCGGGAGATATATTGACCTTCGGCGTCTTGAACTGTTTGACGATCTCACGCAAATTAGTGAGCGGATCCTGGCCCGTGAGGTCCGCCGGACCCTCGGTTGGTTCTGGTGGTGGCTCTGGGGGCACGCCTGGCTCTGGTCCTCCGCCAGCACCTCCCCCACGGCGTAGATAGGATCTCCTCACGAACTCCACGACGTCGTCTAGCTGGTCAAACGGAAGCTCACCGTTTTCGTCGAACAAACCTGCTTGGAACTGGTAGCGCGTCGCGGAAAAGCCGATGCTGCGGCTTACTTGGACGGGGGCGAAAGCAGGCGGCTCCAAGAAGTATGTTCCCTTCGCCGTGTCAAGATTCTCCACAATTTGCAAATCGCTCTTACGATAACTTGCGAAAGCACGGCCCGATCGGGGATCCAGCGCGTCTATATACCACTTCGCGTTCAGGTTCATGGTCAGGACCTCGTTCGCGATGTGGTCGACACGACCCGGACGGGCACGCCGTGCTGGACCAGTGAACGCTCAGCCTGTCGTCGTTGGTGGCGCCATTTGAGAGAGGCCGCGTCCGGTACGGGGCCGGAGCGAAGCCGTTCGTCGATCCGGCCGTCTTGAGCAACACTCGCGGCAGAAAGCCTCGCCTCTTTAACGTCCTTAACGGAGAAGGATCCGATCCGCAGCACTTCGATATAGTCCTCATCATCAAGCAAGCCGTCGGAGACCTGGCCCGTCGTCAGGCGCCTCTGGCTCTGACGATACGCAAAAATCTTGATGGCGGCGACTGCGGAAAGGTCCTCACCCCAGTGGCCCGACATATTCCGAGCTTCCCGTTGCAGCTCATCGTCCGTCGTCGTTATGGCTGATTTCGGTGCCCGGACGAGGTCGTAGGAATTGCTTTCCAGGATCACCGACTCTGCCAGATTCTCAGCGGATTCCAGCACAAGGCAAATGTCACCATAGAAGCGAATGCCGGTGCCGTTCAACTCTGCCGCGACAAAGTAGATATCCTTCGCCGATCCCCCAACAATTACCTCCAAGGCTTGGTCGACCCGTCTACGGGTTCTTGAGACGGCTTTCGGATTTATGCCGAGCCGGACGAGGTCATAAGCGTTAAGATAGGCGTTCGAGCCGTCAAGGCAAAAGCCGGGGACATGTTCAGAAGAGATGTTCACCACACATATCGCCCGGGAAGCATTCTCGGAAATCGTATCGACGTTTGCCTTTGGCATGCCCGCCGGCATCCCTGGAATCGCATCAAGCTCGGTGACCCGTTGGCTTCGGCGAGCGGACCAAGTGGAGTGTTCTAAAACCTCTATTTTCTTTCTCGAGCAGAAACTGTAAGCATTTAAAGTAGCAATGGAGGCTTTTATTCCCCCCCAAGTTATCGTCATGCCTCGTCCCCTCTACTTAAAAACCTTGACCACCGAAACATTGTCGGTTGTCGATTTGGTTTCCTTTGCCTCAGCCAATTTCACATTTGTACGATTGACGAACACGAATGCAGCCAAGACGCTGATACCGACGATCAACCCCAGCATCTGGGCGATATGCGCCACCCGACGTCCGCGCGTGATCCATTTGCGATAAGCTTTCCCACAGCGATAGTCGCGATGATAGTCGCGATAGCTGATGTAGAATTTCTCCCAGCCGTAGAGATTTAAGAGGCCGCCGATTGTTGATATAGCGAGCGCAACCCAACTGCAGGCGAGAATCATTGGATAATCGATGCGCATCAACGCAGGTGGGAATGAAGTTGTAAACGCGAATAGCGCCGCCGAGAGCGCCAGCATCGTCTTGCTCAACTCTAGCCTGTAGTTATTCGCGAGGGTAATATTGGTGTGTACGATTTCGGTTGAGGGACGCTGGGACGGCGTGTCTCCTTCGACTGTTGATTCGTGGTCACCTAGCCCTGGTTGATCTCCGCTTTGCATCTATGTTTCCTTCGGCTCGATCGGACCTGATCGGTGAGCTCTCCGATTTAATTACTTCATGCACATAATCTGTATGACGAAGCTGAGAATAGCTGCAATCGAATATTGGCGTCATCATAAACTGAACCGCACAGGGGGGCAGTAGAGGTCAGCTTTTGAAAACCTGTGTCGCAAAGTGGATAGACCGCTCCCCCCCCATAGTCGAGATAACATCATGAAACGCTGTCAGAATTTGACGGAGTAGGAAGTGGTTTTTTCGGAATTCGAATTGTTTGTCCGGCGAATAAATCATCGGCCGTTTCAATTACATCCTTATTAGCTTCGAAGATGATTGGATAAAGTTCGGCATTCCCATAATATTTTTCTGCATAAGCACTCAAAGTATCTCCACTTTTCACGACAACCGTTTCGATCAAATCAGTCGGGGCGACAAACTTCCACGGTGTGAGCCGCGCCAGTTCATTTGCCACACGTTCAAGGCTTTTTGGCCGATACGTCTTGCCGTCTGGCAGCAGTGAAGCGGGGGCTTGCCAGCGACGAACAGCGCTAACCGACATCTGCCATACATGATCAGGACCGGCACGATCCGTCTTGACCACCTGAGTTGGACTCCAAGTCGGATGCTTGACGTTATTGAGTGGTGCCAGCCAATCTGGGTGAAAGCCATCAATCCGAGTGCCCAAGGCTGTGTCCAAATGAAGACCAGCCTCTTTAGCCCCCTTGAGAACCCACGCGAGCGCGTCATCCGACAAGCCTCTGATATCACCACCACCACCGACTGAGCCATGAACGCCAGGGAACCATCGCTCTTGGTATGGAGCCTTTGGATCAGAATTATTATACCCGAGCGTTTGGTTAAGGTGCGTTACTTCCCCAAGAGGCACCGAAGGGAAAGTTTCTCTACGTTCGTCTAAGGCAACTGCGTGCCGTGCGCTTTTGACGAAATCATCAAGTGTTGCATCATGAAAGCGCTGATTTCTGTTCAGTAGTTTACTAAAGGGAATATTTTCTGGCAACCCAAGAGCTGACACTGTATCCCATACACCAAGATACTGGATGGACATAATCGGTGCTGAACCAGCTGTGTATGTCGCAATATTGGCACACCGCCAATCATCATCTTCTTGATCAACACACACATCACTAGAGTAATCCGCGCGAAATTGTCGAAGATTTTCCTCCGCCCCATCCTTTTCATCCAGTCGATGGCGATAGAGTTCGAGAGCTTGATCTATGCGCCCAGCATGTAGCCGACGAAGCGGACCCACATGCCTAATGAAGCCAATAAAAGACCGAGCACTGAAGGCACCACGAGAGAAACCGAAGACATATATTTCATCTCTTGGATCATAGTTGAAAATTAAAAAGCGATACGCTGCGCGAACATGCTCGATCAGTCCTGAACCAAACATTCCTCCAGTCCAGTGTTCATCGGCGCCTGTGCCAACACCTTCGTCATAATGAATGATCTGAGTGACCGCATTAGGGGTAGTTCTCTGGATACTGGCAGCTGTCAGCACGACATTGGTCGGTGTAAACTCATTTAACGTATTCCATGTACCATCGAAGCAAAAAATCAAGCGTTTCATTTTTCATTCCACCCTTATTTGTCGGAATTTTTAATCATTATTTAAATAAGTTTTCTCAATTATTTTAATATAAGCAATGATGAGGCCACTTAAATACCGTTAAGCATCCACGTTTTTCGCATGTATTCGATATATAAGAACAAATTATAGCTGTCATAAATCAATTTCCACTTCGGAGTTATAGTAACCATCAAACTGAAAATAGCAATGGGGTTCCCAGCATTCGTGCCCGAGGACAATCCGCTAGAGCTGTGTCTCTGGGTGGTATTAGCGCCAGACGGCGAGATTCTGCCCGCGAGGGCGTTTATGCGAACCCAGACGAGGGCATGAAGCGTGTCCGCGCCGTAGTGGCGCAGGTGGAGGCCTCTCGATGATTGGCCTTACGCCGAAGCTCGTCAACCAGATGAAGGACTGCTTTCCAGCGCAGTGGTCGGAAACCTGCCAGTCCGTTCCCCCCGATTGCCGTCGTTTCCTGCCGGGAAAAGGCTGCGGACTTTAGGCGGCTCTGGAGCCTTTAGAGTCAGAGGGCTGCGCGGATTTTCGTGACGGGTTGAGAGGGTGGGAGAGAGTCTCTTGTCCGCCCGTCATGGAGTGTTTCGCCATGGCGACCGCTATTCCCAAAATCACCCTGAGTTCCTCCCGTGACATCCCGTTCAACCGGCTCGTGCTGTCCCAGTCCAACGTGCGGCGTGTGAAGTCCGGCCTGTCGATCGAGGAACTGGCCCGCGATATCGAGCGCCGCGGACTGCTGCAGAGCCTGAATGTCCGTCCCGTCGTTGACGGCGAAGGGGCCGAGACCGGCACCTATGAAGTGCCTGCTGGCGGACGACGTTTTCGCGCCCTCGAACTGCTGGTGAAGCAGAAGAAACTGGCTAAGACGGCCCCGGTGCCGTGCGTCGTACGCGAGGCTGGGTCAGCCATTCTCGCCGAGGATGACTCCCTGGCCGAGAATGTCCAGCGCGTGGCCCTGCATCCGCTGGACCAGTTCCGTGCCTTCCGTGACATGCTGGAGAAAGGCATGTCCGCAGAGGAAATCGCCGCCGCGTTCTTTGTCGCACCGGCCATGGTCAGACAGCGTCTGCGGCTGATGACCGTGTCTGACAAACTGCTCGATATCTATGAGCAGGACGGCATGCGTCTGGAGCAGCTGATGGCCTTTTCCATCAGCGATGACCATGCCCGTCAGGAACAGGTCTGGGAAATCGTCAGCCAGAGCCATAACCGTGAGCCCTATGTCATCCGCCGCATGCTAACGGAAAAGACTGTGCGGGCCTCGGACGCCCGTGCCCGCTTCGTCGGGCTGGAGGCCTATATCGCAGCGGGCGGTCATATCATGCGCGACCTGTTCGAGGCCGATGACGGCGGCTGGCTGCAGGGTCCGGCTATTCTGGACCGGCTGGTGATGGAAAAGCTGCATGCAGCCGCAGAAGATATCCGCGCCGAGGGCTGGAAATGGGTCGAGACGGCCCTGTCGTTTCCATGGGGGCATACCCGGCAGTTCGCGGAAATTGATGGCACGGAAGTGCTACTGGCCGATGAAGAGACGGTCCGCCTCGAAGCCCTGCGTGTCGAGCAGGAAACCATCGAGGCCGAATACGCCCAGGCCGATGAATACCCTGATGAGGTTGATGCAAGGCTGGGCGAGATCGAACGGGCCATTCTTGCCCTGGAAGAACGGCCTCTGGCGTTCGATCCCGCTGACATGGCGCGGGCAGGTGTGTTCGTCAGCCTCGACAGTGATGGCACACTGCAGGTGGAGCGGGGGTTCGTGCTGCCCGAGGACATGTCGGCCGAGCCGGAAGAGACCGATGATGTTGACGGTTCGGATGAATACGATCACCCCACGTATGAAGGGCGGGATGAACGTATTGCTGATTATGGCAGTGATGAAGGCGGAGTGGGCGATAGCATCGCTCCCGACGTCGAATCCGAGGAAGAAGACGGGATCAAGCCGTTGCCCGACCGGTTGCTCACCGAACTGACAGCCTGGCGCACGCTGGCCCTGCGGGACGCCTTTGCCAGCAACCCGCATATCGCGCTGACGGAACTGCTGCACACTTTGGTGCGCGATGTTTACTGGCAGACACCGGGCGCGGATTGCTTGGAAGCCTATGTCCGGGAAATCCCGCTGCCGGTTCATTCCCCCGACATGCCGGGCAGTGTGCCGGCGCATGCGCTGCGCCAGCGCAACGAGGGCTGGAAGCATGACCTGCCCGAGGACGAGGATGCGCTGTCGCGCTGGATCGACGGGCTGGACGATGCCAGTCGCATGGCATTGCTGGCGCATTGCCTGTCTTTCGGGGTCAATGCGCTCTACGAGCGCATGCCCGCTTACGGCGGTGTCTCCCAGCGCAGCGTAACCGAGCGTCTGAAGCGGGCAGACCGACTGGCATCGGCCCTCAGCCTTGATCTGGTCGAGGCAGGGTGGCAGCCAACGGTCGAGAACTATCTGGGCCGGGTGACCAAGGCCCGTATCCTGCAGGCGGTGCGCGAAGCACGCGGTGACGAGGCGGCTGACCGTATTGTCCACCTGAAAAAGCCCGATATGGCGCGAGAAGCTGAGCGGCTGCTGGATGGTTCGGGCTGGCTGCCCGAGGCGTTGCGCACGGCAGGAGGTGCAGAGCAGGTACCGGTTGAAACGGCAACGGTGGGCGAAGGTGTGGAGGCCATTGCTGCCGAATAGTGCAATGGATTTTTGGAATAGTGAGACAGCGGCTTCCGGTACCCGGAAGCCGCTTTTTTCATGTCCGGCGTCCCGGAAAGAGGGAGAGGTCGGCTTCGCCTTCTGTGCCGAATAATCGGCATCAGAGGAGAGTTTTCCATGACCACGACCACCATCCTGCCCCCTGCGTCCCGTGGTGCCGCGTCTGGCGGCTTCAGGATTGATCCCTCCCGTGGCGAGCGCAATGCCCGCGTCTCGTCCGAATGGTTCTCGCGTCCCGATGACGAGCGCTACCTGTCCCTGTCTGACCTGCATGCCGCCACACTTGCCCGTGCCGAGCGCGCCACCGCCCGCACGGTGGAAAGCCGCGCCATTCGCGTGGAAGCGTCCCGCGACAATGCCGAGCGCCTGACCCTGACCGTGCCAGGACAGAATGATCCGATTGCCCCCACGCACTGGTCCTTTGGCCAGATGTGCAGCCTTGTCGGTGCCCCTTCGTCATACCTGCGTAACCTGCCGGCCCCACTGGCGGCGATCAACCTGCAGCACGGTCTGCTGTCGCACCGAGCCGAACTGGTGAAAACGCTGGAGACCGAGGACGGCCGCGTCGAACTGCGTGCCGTGACCGGTCCCGATTACGGCCGTATCTGGGATCATGAACTGGTCGGTGCGGTGCGGAAAATTGCCGGTGACGGCACAGGCGATACCAACTGGAAGGTGCCGGGCGTGATCGACTGGGCCACCATGACCCATAATCCGTACGTGGACATCACGAAGGAAACCACGACGCTGTATGCGTCAGACAGGGATGTCTTCCTGTTTTTGGTCGACGATACACACCCGATCGAGGCCGGACGCCTGCCCAATGGTGACCCCGATCTCTATTTCCGGGGCTTCTATGCCTGGAATTCGGAAGTTGGCAGCAAGAGCCTCGGTATTGCGTCGTTTTATCTGCGCGGAGTGTGCCAAAATCGCATGCTCTGGGGCGTGGAGAATTTCGAACAGATCACGATCCGGCATAGCAAGTTCGCCGCCTCGCGTTTTGTACATCAGGCCACACCGGCCCTGCGAAATTTCGCCACGGCCAGCCCGGCGTCGTTCGTCTCGGGCATTCAGGCCTCGCGCAAAGCGCTGGTGGCCAGAACCGATGACGATCGGGAAAGTTTCCTGCGTCGGCGTGGTTTTTCAAAACCGGAAACCGCGAAGATCATCGAAACCGTGCTGCATGAGGAAGGACGCAAGCCCGAGAGCGTGTTCGATTTCGTGCAGGGAATTACAGCGCTGGCGCGGACAAAGGCCAACCAGGACACGCGGCTGGATCTGGAGGAGAAGGCCCGCAGGTTGATGGAGCGTGCGTCCTGAAAGACGACTGCACGCTTTTCCGTCAATACGTTCTTACGAGCCCGGCCCCTGCGCCGGGCTTTTTCGTTTCCGGAGTTCTTCCGATGGCTGATTTCTTCACCCATTTTTCCTGCGTACTCGATGTGGGTACGGTGGAAAATGCTGCCAGGGCGCTCGACCTCTACATTGCATTCATGGACGAACTGGCGGCGGAAGATCCGCCCTCTGACGGTTTTATTCTGTCGATCGTGCCGGAATATGGCGGCACGAAACTCTGGATGCACGATGAGACAACCGGCGATCCGCATCAGGTGGTGGAATTCGTGCTACGCTGTGCGCGAATGTTCCGGTTGCGGGGCCGATGGGGATTCCAGTGGGCCAATACGGCCTCGCGTCCCCGGATCGGGGCCTTCAGCGGTGGCGCGCATCTGCTTGACCTTGGCCGGCGCAGGACGATTTCATGGATGACCACCGATCGCTGGCTGGCGATCGCCCTGGACGGAGGCGATCCCGACACAGGAGGGCAGGGGTAATGGGCTCGCATGATGCAGGCGATCTCGCGCGTCGTCTGGCGGAAAACGCAGAGGCGGTGTGCCGTCATTACCTGTCGGCCGGGCGGCGGCATGGCAATTACTGGCTGGTCGGCGACGTGCGCAACACGCCGGGGCGGTCGCTCTATGTCCGCCTGCATGGTGGATCGGACGGACGTGGCCGCGCGGGCAAATGGACGGATGGCGCGACAGGACAGCATGGCGATCTGCTCGACATCATCCGTGAAAGCCTCGGGCTGCTGGATTTCCGTGATGTCGCCGACGAGGCCCGGCGCTTTCTCTGCCTGCCGCAACCACAGCCACGACAGCCCCCTGATCGCGGCCGCTCCCATGCGTTCGGTCATGATGCTTCCCCACAGGCATCAGGGACGGCAGATTCTGCGCGACGGCTCTGGGCCATGTCCCGCCCGATCGCCGGCACACTGGCAGAAACCTGGCTGCGGCATCGTGACCTGACACGCCTGACGGACCTGCCATCGCTGCGTTTCCACCCGGACTGCTACTACCGGGCCGATGCCGACAGTCAGACCCAGATCTGGCCCGCCATGATCGCCGCCGTGACTGACCTTGCTGGCAGCGTTACCGGCATCCATCGCACCTGGCTGGCGCGGAACGGAAAGGGCAAGGCGCCCGTCGCCATGCCGCGTCGCGCGATGGGTGACCTGCTCGGCCAGGCCGTGCGCTTTGGTACGACATCTGACGTTCTAGCGGCAGGCGAGGGGATCGAGACGGTGCTGTCGCTCCATGAGATCATGCCCGCTCTGCCACTGGCCGCCTGCCTGTCCTCGGCGCATCTCGCCGCCATGGCGTTTCCGCCCACGCTACGCCGCCTCTACGTGCTGCGCGATGACGATCCCGCCGGAGACCATGCGGTGATGACCCTGCAGGCCCGGACGCAGGAGGCCGGGATCGAGTGCCTCGTGCTGTCACCGCGTCTGGCGGATTTCAACGATGATCTCCGCTACCTCGGGCGTGGGGCGATGCGGGCGATCCTGCATCCCCAGCTTGCCCCGCAGGACGTGGCGCGGTTCCTGCATCCGGTCACGCACTGAGGCGGGCCGGGAAGGGGGTATCTTCTTTCCGGTGTGGCGCGGGGCTGTCCCATTTCCGGATGAGGCGCGCCCGCGGCCTTTCTGGAAGGGGAGCGGGCGTCAGCCAGACCGGGCCTGCAATGGCGGAGACGGCTATTTTCCGCCGCGCGTGCCGCGCTTTGCATCGCGAAGCAAAATAGCCGTCTCCCTGCCATCCTCCACTGCGTTCCGGCCGCGCGTTGCGCGGTTCCGGCCCGGCCTTCGTCTGCCGCTTTCCGCCCCCGGAAAGGCCGCGAGGGGCGCGGCCAGAAC
>CALFLO010000051.1 GCA_937880175.1 uncultured Gluconobacter sp. | reverse complement strand
TGGTTGTCCAGTGCGGAGGCGCCGGGGGGGAGGACGATTTCCAGGAGGGCGGGGTGTTGTTTTTGCAAGGCGGCGTAGCGGTCCAGCGCGGGCTGGGCGACGGTTTTGTGGTGCTGTTCGATGGTGGTGGGGAAGAGCTGGACGCGGGCCAGACCGAGTTCGGCGGCGAGTTCGGCCATTTCGAGATCAGCGCCTTCGGCCATGCCGATCAGCACATGGAGCTGTGAGGCACCGTAGAGGCTGATGAGGTTTTCGAAGATTTCCCGGGCGCGGCGACGGACCAGCGGAAGCGAGGACGGGCAGATATCGCGATGCCCGGTCACACCAACGAGGAGAGGCAGCATCGGGGCGTCGGTCATGGCAACTTGTGGCTCTTGCAGGCTTGAGAATATGGAATACGCGCAGTTCGGTAAGGATCGTCAGCAATCCTGTGCAACACGTTACGCAGCCATAGGGGGTATGTCGAGAGATGAAATGCGGTACAGGCGCTCAGGACTGAGGGAAAATGGACGAGAACAGAGGATATTCTGGTACACATCGCTGATGGGGAAGGCGAAGTGATATAATTTATTGTTTTTGAAGCATTCTGATTTTTGATTCGTATCATATCGGGGCGCAGGATACCCCTCGAAGTATTACAATCCGGTGACGATACTTGAGGGATACCCGGTTTTAACGGGGATCTTTACTGATTTGGTCAGGATTTCTGGCTGGATTTGCGCAGTTCGTTGAACAGTGACCGGATGACAGGGCGCACACCCTGACCGGAGAACTGTTCGATATAGTAATTTCCCAGCCCCGGAATGGCCGGGAGCGTGGTGCAGACGCTTAGCCCAAGCGCTTCAACGAGGTTCTGCGCCGCCGGCCAGGGAACGAGGGCGAGCGCGGCGCCTTCCTTGACCATCATGAGCGCCAGAGGTGTTGTGTCCACGGATTCCACTGTGAGCGCGGACGTGTCGGAGATCCCGGGATAGCGGGAGAGCAGCGTATTCCAGCCGACGGCATGGGAGCGGACGTCGAGCAGTTTGAAGTCCGCGACGGCTTCGGGCGCGGTGATGCGCTCCACGTCCTGCGGCTGTCCGACCACGACGTGGCTGATGCCCATCAGCCATCCCGGATGTTCGCGCGTGGACATGACATAATCGAAACGGATTTCGAGATCCGGCTCACCGTGGCGCTGGGAGTCTTCGAGAATGAGGTCCACGCGGACCGAGGGGTATTTCTTTTCAAAAGCGCACAGACGCCGGGGCAGCCAGCTCATGGCCATCAGCTGGCTGGCGACGAGGGAGACCCGTTCCACGTCCCGGCGGGGAAACAGGGAGGCCGATTTGGCCTCGATGGCCCTCAGCGAGACCTGAACGGTCGGCAGGAACTCGTTGCCTTCCAGCGTGAGGCGGACCTTGTTGGCGCTGCGCAGGAACAGGGGCTTTTTGAGATAGGTTTCCAGCGCCAGAATCTGCTGACTGACGGCGGCGGCAGACATGTTCAGCTCCCGCCCGGCGGAGGCGAAGCTCTGGTGCCGGGCGGCGGCGTCAAAGACGCGCAGCCAGTTCAGGGAGGGAATACGGTGGGTCTGCATGTTTCAAGCGTAAGCTCAGCTTACGCTTTCTGCCAAGAAGAAAGATATTCCGATATCGAACTCAAGGCCATAAAACGGTCAGTGACCCTTCTTTTCAGACGCCTTGGCGGGGACTTCATGAATGCCTGTTCGTGCGACATGTCTGCTTCTTCCGTTTCTGCTGGTGCTGCATGCGGCCTGCGCCGTTGCGGGGGAGCCTTCGCGGCGCATCACGATCGCCACGGAAGGCACCTATCCGCCCTGGGCGTTCGCAAAACCCGATGGAACCTGTGCGGGGTATGAGATGGATCTGCTGAAGGTTCTGTGCGAGCGGATGGGCGCGCGCTGCACGGTTGTCACGCAGGACTGGAACGGCCTTATTCCGGGGCTTCGCGTCGGGCAGTATGATGCCATCATCGCGTCCATGGGCGTGACGGAAGAGCGCAGGCGGGTTGTTTCGTTTTCCCATCCCTACACCCATGCCCCGAACGGCTTTCTGACGGCGGGCGGGGGATCTCTGACCCATCTGGCGCATACGGGCGAGCCCTTTGACCTGACGGCCGCACCCCGCGAGGCGCAGGCCGCGCTTTCAGAGCTGAGGGCTGCGCTGGTGGGGAAAGTCATCGGGGTTCAGACCGGCTCCACGGCGGCGGGGTTTGCCGAGGCCTATCTGCCGGGGCTGAAGGTCATGGAATATCCGTCCGTGGACCAGTTGGGGCTGGAGCTGATTGCGGGGCGGATCGACATTGCGATTGCCAATGTCACGACCTTTGCGACCATGATCAAGGCGGCGTCCAAAGGGGCGCTTGTCATGACCGGGCCAAGCTTTTCGGGCGGGGTTCTGGGATCGGACACGACCAATATCGCGTTCCGGCCGGATGACGACGCCCTGCGCAATGCTTTCAACACCGCTCTGACATCGGTCAACCGCGATGGCACCAATCAGGCGCTGTCAGAGAAATGGTTCGGAACGGATATCTCGATCCATGAATAAGCCCGTGACATGCGCCTCCCCTGCCCCCGCGCAACAGGAACGCAGGATGTTTTCAGACCTTGGTCCGATCCGGGATCCGGTGACGCTGTTTGTGGATGGCCAGGCAATGAGTGCCAGTGCGGGGGACAGTGTTGCGGTCTGTCTGCTGCGGGCGGGGATGTCCTATAACCGGCTGACGCCGGTTTCGGGGGCGCCGCGTCTGCCCTACTGCATGATTGGGCACTGTTTTGAATGTCTCGTCGAAATCGACGGAATCGGGAACCGGCAGGCCTGTCTGACGGTGGTGCGTGAAGGGATGCGCGTGCGGCGGCAAGCCGGTGCGCCGCCTGCGCTGGAGGGTTCCGTTCCATGACGCTCAATGCGCCACTCCCTGATGCGGATGTTGTGATCGTCGGCTGTGGACCTTCCGGGATGATGGCGGCGGTGACGCTGGCGGAAGCGGGACGATCGGTAATTGTGCTGGATATGCAGCCCTGTCCGGGGGGGCAGATCTTCCGCAATCTTGAAGCCAATCTGTGTGATGCGAGCCCGGCCGGTCAGAGCCTGCTGGCTGCGCTGGGGCCAGCCTATCGGGCGGGTGCCGATCTGATCCGGCGTTTCCGGGCATTTTCCGGGGCCTGTTCCGGGATTGATTACCGGCCTCAGACCACCGTTTGGGAAGTGCGGCCCGACGGGACCGTGGGCTGGTTGCAGGGCATGAATGCCGGTTATGTGCGCGGGCGGCAGGTTCTGCTGGCGCATGGGGCGATGGAGCGGCCTTTGCCGTTCCCGGGCTGGACGCTGCCGGGTGTCATGACGGCTGGTGCGGTGCAGACGCTGCTGAAGGCCGGGCGTCTGAAGCCTTCGGGCCGGGTGGTTCTTGCGGGGACGGGTCCGCTGTTGCTGCTGCTGGCCAACCAGTTGCATCAGCTGGGTGTCAAACCGGCGCTGATGGGCCGGACGGACCGGTTTTCCGATGCGGTGCGGGCGGCGCGGCATCTGCGTTTGGGCGGGGTTCTGCCGCTTGTGAAGGGGCTGGGCTGGCTGGGGCGTCTGAAACTGGCGGGCGTGGAAACCGTGACGGGGCTGGAGACCCTTGCCGCGCATGGGAAGGACGGCGTTGAGAGCGTCAGCTTTACGGTTGGGGGCAAGCGGCGGACGCTGCCCTGTGATCTGCTGATTGTTCATGACGGGATCGTGCCTGCGATTGATATTCCCAATGCGGCGGGACTGCGTCTGCAATGGGACGGGCCGAATGCGAGCTGGCGGCCGCAGACGACTGTGGACGGGTTGGGCAGCTCTTCCCTTCCGCCTGAGCTTTACGCGGGGCCGTGTGTGTTGCGCGTGACGGGGGATGCCCGGAAGATCGGGGGGGCGGAGGCTGCGATGGCGCATGGTGTTGTGGCGGCGCAGGCCATTCTGGCGGCACTGGATCATGGTATGGGGCCGTCCAGGGCGGCTCTGCGGGCGGTTGGCAAAGCGTTGTCCGTGCGTCCGTTTCTGGATGCGGCGTTTCCACCGGGGCTGGCGCGGGCGTTGCCGGGGGATGAGACGATCGTCTGTCGCTGCGAGGAGCTGACGGCGGGGGATCTGCGGGCGAAGATCCGCTCCGGCTTTCGGAACATGGATGCGCTGCGTGGTGAAACACGCTGTGGCATGGGGCCGTGTCAGGGGCGCAGCTGCATGGTGACGGCGGCGCGGCTGCTTGAGGATGAGACGTCGGCTGCGGGCTGTCCGCCGACATGCCGGGGGCGGCCGCCGATCCGGCCGATCCCGCTTGGGGCGGTGGCGCGGCTGTCGGGGCTTGATCCGCGGGCCACCATCCGGCTGACACTGGAAGACAAGCCTGAGAACGCTCCGGAAAGTGGGCCAGAAAGCGGGCCGGAACATGGTGCAGAGGATATGGTCGATGCCCCGGCACACTGAGACCGCGCTGATTGTGGGTGCCGGACTTCAGGGCTGCGCGATTGCCCTGTTTCTGGCGCGTGCGGGCTGGCATGTCACGCTGCTCGACAAGAATGTGGCCGGGCGTCATGCCTCCAGCGTCAATGCGGGGGGCCTGCGGACGCTGATGCGGGACTGGCGGGAATATCCGCTGTCCGAACTGGCAATGGAGCACTGGCGGCATCTGGACCGGCTTGTTGGTGCGGGTGCGGCGGAGAGCTGTGAAGTCCGGCTCGGGGTCGGGCAGATCGCGGTGGCGCTCGATGCGGCGGAATTGTCCTGGACGCTTGGGC
>CALFLO010000050.1 GCA_937880175.1 uncultured Gluconobacter sp. | reverse complement strand
TGCCTGATGGTCCCGCAGGGACCGCACCCGAAAGGGTGCATTTGTATATGGAAAAGGAAAAAAACTGACACGATCATGACGCGCCCATGACACGACAGTGACGCGATGCTGAAGCGATGTCGACGCGATCTTTGACACGATCAGGGGCTGATGGTAGCTAGGAAAGCGAGGGGAGCGACAACATGGCCGCGGCACTGATGGAGACTAAAACAGGCGTATCAATGTTCGCAGCGCTACAGGGAAGCGAGCGCGGTACGTGGGCACACTCGCCCTTGTTTCTGTGGATGGCAGAAAACTTCGAAGCCATGTCGAATGCCGTTGTGGGAAAGAAAGTTCGTTGGCAGAAGCTTTGCGAAGCTGCAGCGGCGGACGGACTGACCAACAGAAACGGCGAGGTCCCCAAGCCCGAAACCCTGCGGACTACGTGGTATCGCGTTCGCAAAACTATCCGAGCCATGCAGGAAGTGCAGGAAAAGGCAGAAGCTGAGGCTGCTGCCAAAAAGGCCTCTCGTTTGTCCGAAGCCATGGCTACTCGGGATAAGGAAGCCGATACAGACGGGGATTTGCGCCTGCGGATGGAACAGGCTGACCGGGCCGAGCGTTATGCAACGAGCATGCGTGCGGAGGTCCGGGATGCCCACGTCAAGGCGGCGGCGCAACGACAGGAACGGGCAAACCAGCAGGCCGCGACTGCTCCAGAGCGGCAGGTCGAGCCTTCTGATCCGTCAGAGTTCATCACGCTGGATCTCCCGGTGATCAAAGGTGTGTCAAGCCGTGCCTATCGTCCGGTCGATCCCAAGCTGCCCCCGGTTCGGAAGGGTGAGGTTAGCCCTATCACGGGCATCGCTTGGCGATATGGTGACGACCTGCCGGGCTATCCGAGCAAGCGGAATTATGAATACGAGAGAGACTGGCTTCGGGATGTCGGTCTGCTTCTGCGGCATCACCACCCGACAAATCTGACGATGACCCCGGAAGAGAAGTTTGTGATGCGAAGCGCCAAAAGCCGCATTCCGAACCTGTACTGAGCCGCTTCGTTCGCAGTCACATTCGCCTGTGAGAATCTGCTGACAGGGCACGAAGCCCGGATCAACAGGAGACACTGGCATTATGACTGACAAGCCTACAGCACAGCCGAAGAAGGAACCTCCCCGCCGTCGCGCCGTATGGCGTATCGGGCGCGGCCGAAGCGGCGGCAGCCTCGGCCTTGCGACCTTTGTTCACTGGGCCATCAAAGAAGGCCGCCCCGTTCTGGCCGCGGATGGCGATCCGAACAATCCGATGCTTTCCAAACTCTATCCGCCGGAGGGCCCGAACGGCGTCGAACGCCCCGCCAACGCTGAGCTGGAGCAAAGCAAGCTCTGGCTGGCAAATACTCTCGCGCAAGCACTCGAGCACAGTGCATCCCTCGTGATCGACATGGGTGGCGGAGACCGCGTCAGCGAGGAACTCGCGGCGGAATCGCACCTCGCAGACTTCCTGAAGGCGAACGGCGTCAATCCAACCTTCGCCTACTTCACCGGGCCGGAGCGGGACGACTTCGATCATGTCTATCGGATCTGGGAG
This sequence comes from uncultured Gluconobacter sp., assembly GCA_937880175.1. Classification (GTDB taxonomy): domain Bacteria; phylum Pseudomonadota; class Alphaproteobacteria; order Acetobacterales; family Acetobacteraceae; genus Gluconobacter. The sequence continues at coordinate 3,192 of CALFLO010000050.1, read as the reverse complement.
TCGGCCGCCTTCAAGGATGGCGATTCAATCCTTTTTCTGAACGAAGGACTGTTTCGTTCGTCCGCGCGCAACGCCGACCCTTTCCTCTGGCTCAAAGAGGATCCACGCCTCGCAGAGATGGAAATGGCGGGGGTTCGACCCGTCGTGTTTCCTGCCCTGACATGCATGAAATACCTCGAAGGCGATGACATGAATGTCTTCGACGTCGTGGCAGGGAAGCCGAAAGCCGATGGAACCAAGGTCAATCCGCTCTGGGCCCACATGACGGTGAAGTGGCTTGAGGCATTTCGACATAATGTCGAGGAAGAAGGCGTGGCAGCATGGCTGCCGTAAACGGCAGCCTGACACTGCCGAGGGCACAGGAGGCGCGTGAGCGCCTCCTGGCGAGCCTGCATGATGCAGGGATTGAACCCTCCAGTCCGCTCGGGTTGATCATGCTCGCGCAAGGCGAGAGCGTCAGCCTCGCGAGCGCGCAGTTCGAGCATGCCGCTGCCGCTCTCTTCGAGGCATCCGAGCAGGCGAGAGGCGAACTTTCCGACCTCCATCAAAAGCTTGCCCGAGGGGTCGAGCAGGTCGAATCCCTTCAGCAGGCGGGTGAATCACGCATACGCTCGCAGGAGATTTTCCTTGAACGGGAGCAGACAGCGGCCGTGGCGCGCGTCGTTAAAGGCATCGAGCAGGCACTGGCGGAGAACGCCGTAAAGCAGCAGGCCGACCTCTATACCGCCCTGAAGAAGAGACTTCCGCAGGATGAGTTAGCGTTCTACCGGCAGGTCCGCTGGAACCGTATGTTCATAGCGTTCGTGCTTGCGAGCGCGCTGATCGTGCTTGGGTACTGGAGCGGGGGCCGAGCCACCTCTGCCAATGCGGTCAGAGGCAAGTTTTGCACTGAGCATCTCCAGTACGACAAAGCCACCGGCATGCTGTGGTGTCCGCTGACACTGCCGCCTGAGAACGGCGGTCACGCCAGCCCATGACGAAAGCGGACATGCCATCGGCTCTGAGAGCAATCCGGACCCGCGCGAGCGGCGTGATCCGCTTGCGGATTGCGCCGTTCGCGCGTTTTATCGAGACCTCCACCATTCTTCCCGAGATCTACGCGAGCCCGATATGCCTGATGCTTTGGAGCAGCGGCTGTCTTTCGCTTCTCGGGGGAGAAAGTGCCGCACTCATGCTTCATGACAGGCTGGGGCACGCCGCCTTCTTGTTTGGTGCCCTTGCTGTCAGCCCGATATCATGCACGGCGCTACGCTATCTTCGCTGTTCATGCGAGCACCGCATTCTTATCAAAACTGCCGTGGCCATTACGGCTATGGCCGCAGTTCTCACGTGGGTACTGCCCGCACCTGTTCCCGGCTGATCGGCCCGAGCTTTGGATATCAGGGCGGAGCCCTGACGCAACATACATCACAGCCGCGCTTGCGCGGTTGTGTCCATGCTTGCGCGGTTGTGTCCATTTTGGCGCGCTCTGACCAGAAAACAAAAAAGGCGGTTCCCAGAGGAACCGCCTTTTGCACGTGTGGACCTGGCCGAGGCCGATCAGGCGAGGCCGTTCGAGGCGGCGCGGATCTCGGCAGGGGTGGCACCAGCGGCGCGCGCGTCTTCTGCGGCCTTCTCGATGCTTGAATCGAAGCGCGTATTTTCCAGAAAAGTCATGAGGGCGTCCGCAATGGCAAAGCCACGCGCAAGGTGCTCCAGCCTCCTCAAGGGGAGGCTCTTGGCGCTGACGTCGGGGAAATATTGGGCGAGTGCGTGAGACATAGGACAGGCTCCACGACCGGGTGGGCCGGTCATTCTTCGATAGTCAGAAGGACATGAAGACGCCGCGCCCCGAGGCGCGGCGCGTGCGGCCTAGCAACTGTGTTTAAGCGGCGGAGCTAATGCGCCATGGCACTCCAGTTTTGAGGATAGCGTTGGCGATTGTGATGAGGCGCCGTGCGATAGCGACGATCACTAGTTTATGTGGTTTACCCCGCTCTTTCATGCGCTTGGCAACAGCTTTCAGAACTGGATTATGGCAGGCAGCTGCCAATCCTGCCTGGAACAGCACGTGGCGGAGAGATCTTCTTCCCCCTGAAATGACCCGTTTCCCACGCATCGCGCCACTATCATGAGCCATTGGCGCAAGACCAGTCATTGCAGCGGCTTCTGTCGCTGTCATGCGGCCGAGCTCTGGCATTTCTGCGAGAAGCATGGCGACTGATACCGGGCCAATACCAGGAATGGAACGGAGAAGCTCTGCTTTGGCGGAGAGTTCTTCTGCCTCTCCGATAACACTTTCAATCCGTTGTTCAAGCTCGCTGATCTGGCTTTCGAGCAATGCTTTGAGACTGCTGTCCATATCCTCCAGTTCAGCGCTCACACCCTGCTTGCGGCGCGCCGAAATCTGGGCAGAAAGCCGTTTACGTGCCTCCACCATCTGAGCTCTGCGCACCGTCAGTGCCCGCAGAAACTGGAGCTTCTCATCCGGCAGTGTTCGTCCTGCTTCTGGACGAAAAGCCATAAAGCGCGCAATCAATTCCGCATCGATCTTATCGGTTTTCGCGCGTTTCCCCATGGCGAGTGCGAAAGCTTTGATCTGTGCTGGAGGCAACTGGACGGCATTGAGTCCCATACTGATGAGAACACGCCAGAGTGCCCATTCCTGTCCACCGGTTGCTTCAAATCCAACCGTGAGACCGTCCGGCATACTCTGAAGAGTTTCCAGTAATCTGGCATGGCCATCAGGTGAATTCTGAAAACGAAATCTCTGCTTTTCTGGCAGGCAAAAGCCATCAAGCCAGTCTCGAGACACATCTATTCCAATGACCGTTTCCGAAGACATATCACTCTCTCTTTCTTATGTTCGCGGTCCCGGAACCGGGCCGCCGTCAACTGTTCGAGACGGTGAAGAGAGGCGAGATCAGCCTGCTAGAAAACGTGGTCAGGCTACCAGGTGTTAAGCGCTGTATCTCACCTCATGAACGACCCTGGCCAGGGGCGTTCATGAGGTCATCATAACAGGCTGGAAACACATAAGGTGTTTAGTCCCGTGGTTTGATGGGTTGGATTGATGATGAATCTTTCTGGCTCTGAAGTCCAGATTTTGCAGACATATTCGTAAGGTGTGAGGCCACTGAGGGTCTTGAGCCTTCGCCCGAAATTATAGGCTGCCATGAAGTCGTTGAGGTGTGTCCTCAACTGCTCATGACT
>CALFLO010000049.1 GCA_937880175.1 uncultured Gluconobacter sp. | reverse complement strand
CGAAGCAAAATAGCCGTCTCCCTGCCATCCTCCACTGCGTTCCGGCCGCGCGATGCGCGGTTCCGGCCCGGCCTTCGTCTGCCGCTATCCGCCCCCGGAAAGGCCGCGAGGGGCGCGGCCAGAACCGGAGGACAGACCCATGACCCGCACACAGGACGATTTCGCACCCGCGCACGCCACATCTTCCGCCGCCCATGTGCTGGCGGAACTCCAGCTTTACGGCCACCGTCCTTTCGAGGACGAGCCGGACCCGAGGCCTCTGCCCGACGCCAGCCAGATCGAGGGCGCGGTCGCTGACATCTTCGATGCCCTGTCCGCCACGTTGACCGACACGCGGCTGGAACCCGATCTCGAACCGCTGCTCTGGTCCACGGTCAATGTCTTTCACCGCATGGTCGGGCAGGTGGAGCGTGATCTTGACCGCAACGAGGTGGCGCAGAAACGCAGCCAGCAGGAACAGGATGGCAGCGAGATCCGCTCGGTGGAACTGGAACGCCTCATTGCCGAGGGGTTGACCCTGCTGGAACGACGCAACGCCTGCGAGATCTTTCGCGACCTGGCCTGCGACCAGTTCGAACGCCTGACGATGTCGCCCTGGCGGCCACGTTCCGGCTCGCTGGTCAGCCGCAGCACCCTGACAGCCTCCATGATCGACAGCCGCGATTTCCTCAACGCGCGCAGGAAAGCTGAAACGGAACTGCTGGTGCCGGCCGGCCCTAAGATCGCGGTCACGGGCGGCCCTGATTACGAGGACCACCATCTGATCTGGAAGCGTCTGGACAAGGTGCGTGAGAAGCATCCCGATATGGTGCTGCTGCATGGGGGCTCACCCAAGGGCGCGGAATTCATTGCCTCTCGCTGGGCGGACCACCGCGAAATTCCGCAGATTGCCTTCAAACCCGACTGGAACCGGCATGGCAAGGCCGCCCCGTTCCGGCGCAACGACGCCCTGCTGAAAGTCCTGCCCATCGGGGTCATGGTGTTCCCAGGTTCCGGTATTCAGGACAATCTGGCCGACAAGGCAAAGCAGATGGGCATCCCGGTCTGGAGGTTCCAGAAAGGGAGTGGCGCGTGAGCGCCATTCCCATGACTGTTTCATGAAAGCGGCTTGACATCTGCTGCCGGACGCCTGATCCGCAATGACGTCGGGCTCCCCAGTTCTTGCGCACCTGATGGCGGGAAGCACGTTCGCCCGTCACCCGTAAGGCCCCGCCCGGAGAACCGGCGGGACGGATTTCGGTGGTAGCCCCGTGCGCCTGCAGGGATGGTCCATGGGGATGAAACGCCCATGGCGTCCCCATCGGTGAAAGGGCCGGCACGGCAGGCAGCCAACGAGGGATCATCCTGTCCGCTTTGACGGGATGCGCCTGTGCCGGGAGCGGGGGCCTGTCGCACCGCACGACGCTATCTTGCCCATGAGCGGGTGAAAAGGGGGCGTAACATCGGGGACGGCAAAAACGACCACCACCGGACGGGACCAGTTTCCCACAGTGGCAGCGTGACAGTCTCGCGCCAGATTGCATCGTCACCCTCTGAAGGACCAGCCATGCCGGTATCGTATCTCCTGGGGAGCTGTCGGGTCCGCACACCATGGCCTCTGTCGGATGGCTGATCTAGCCGAAGACCGGCTGCGCCTCGATCGGCTGGCCGCAACGGCGTTCCGGAACTTTCTTCCCCTGACGGCTGCGCCGTCATTCCTCGCGAAACATATGTGGACGCCCCCCTTCGGGGAAGGAAAAAAGACGAATGTAGCTTCGATCAGGTGCTTCCATATGTCCGGCCTCGATTGAGCGGCACATATGGCCGCGGGCCCTGAATAAGTCCGCGGATCAAGTCCCTATCAAAAAAGCGCGCCATGATGCGCAGTTGCGCGATCGGGTTGTCCTGGTCCGTGGATCAGATCGGCTACATCACTCTTTCTGCACCTTTCCCGAACTCGTTAGACCTTTTCTCTCTTCCCGGTCAGGCCACGGAAGCGAGGTTCAGCCTGAAACTTTCACCGCGTGTCAGGACCGCCCAGACCACCCGGGCCATCTTGTTGGCGAGAGCCACCGTCACAAGGCGCGGTGGCTTCTTCTCCAGGAGCGCGCGAGTCCATGTCGTGAGCCAACTCCCGTCCTTCATCCGTGCGGACCTGATGACCGACGTCGCGCCGACAACCAGCAATGTTCGGATATAGCGATTACCCATCTTGGTAATCCTGCCGAGCCGTTCTTTTCCGCCCGACGAATTTGACCGTGGCGTTAGTCCGAGCCATGCTGCAAAGGCTCGGCCTGATCCGAAATAACCGGGATTGGGAACGGATGCAGCGAGGATCGTCGCGGTCACGATGCCGATACCCGGAATGGTTGCCAGGAGTCTGCTGGCGGCGTTTTCCCGGTGCCATGCAAGTAGTGTCGCATCGAGCCGACGGATTTGTTCGTCGAGCATCGCGGTTTGTTCTGTCATGCAGCGGATGACGGTGCGCGCGATCTCGGGGACCGGGCATTCGTCCGTTCCGGCATTGATTACTTCATTTACCAGCGCCATCGTTTTGGCCACTCCGAGCCCGGCAACCAGGCCGAACTCCGCGAGATGTGAGCGGATTGCGTTCACCAGCATCGTATGCTGCCGGACGAGCACCGACCGGGCGCGATGAACCATCTGAACGGCCTGTTGCTCGTTCGTCTTGACCGGCACGAAGCGCATGGTCGGACGCGTTACGGCCTCGCAGATGGCTTCGGCATCGGCAGCATCGGTCTTGCCCCGTTTGACATATGGCTTCACGTAATGCGGCGCCATAAGCCTGACCTCGTGGCCGAGTCCACCGAGTGCTCGGGCCCAGAAATGGGCTGTGCCGCAGGCTTCGATGCCAATGACACTGGGTTCGAGCTTCGAAAAGAAGCCTATTACTTCAGCGCGCCGCAACTTACGGCGGTGGACAGGTTCGCCTGAACTATTGATGGCGTGAACCTGAAATACATGTTTGGCGATATCCAGACCGACGATAAGCGACATAACCATCCCTCCTCATGAGCCTATCTCCAGACACTACAACAGTCCTACGCCGGACTGCTGGAAAAGGGCGTCCACATAATCAAGAAAGTTCCGGCCCTGCCGTCCTCCGCTGCGCTGCGGCCCTGAAGGGTGCTCTGCCGCTCGCCTCCGGCTGGTCGATCGCCATCGAGGCCACGGTGGTCGCGGCCCGATAACAGCATGGAGATACGACAATGGCTAACATCGGTTCCTTCAAGAAGGTGGGCGAAGGCTTTGAAGGCGAAATCGTCACCCTGGCCCTGCAGGCCCGCAACGTCCGCCTGGTGGCCGAGACCAACCGTCCCAACGACAACGCCCCCAACTACCGCGTCTATCTGGGCAGGGTTGAACTCGGTGCGGCCTGGACCCGCCGCTCCAGCGAAAGGCGCACCTATCTGAGCCTGAAGCTGGATGATCCCTCTTTCGCCGCCCCGATCTTCGCCAACCTGTTCACCGACGAGGGCGGCGAGGGCTACTCCCTCATCTGGACTCGGCCGCGCAGCCGGAACGGGGACTGAACCTCCCACCACCAACCCCGCCCGGTCTCCCCGGGCGGGGCCTTCCGGGTCTTTTTTTCCACGTGCTCTTCCGGGGCGTGGGCGGCAGCGCTGGTCGCCCGACGTGAGACGCAGGCGGAATACGAGGCTTTCCCTCAGCCTTCCCATTGTACCATGCGCGAGGGCGCACCGCGTCAAGGACGCGCGGTCCCCCCAATTTTGCCCGACGCACCCTTCGGGCACGCCGAACAAAATCGGCTCCCCCACGCGCCGGCGAGCCGGTCGCCTGCGGCGATCCCTGACCCGGTCCGTCCCGGCATGAGCCGTCCGTCCTGTCTTCGAGAAACGAAAGGAACAGGACGATGACCACGCTACACGACCACATCCAGATGCTGCGCGCCGAACTGACCAGTTTTCATCTCAGCAAACGCGAACGCCGACAGATCGAGCGCGAACTCAAAGAGACACTTGCACAACAGTCCCGTATCGAAACACACAGGCCGCCACCGCCCCATTGAGGGCGGATACGGCAGGGTGAGGAAGCCTATTTCTGATCGTCCGTCTGGAAATGACTTTCATCCAGTAACGCCGCCGGCCGCACGCCCAGCGCCTGCGACGCATGCCACAGCGAGAGCAGCGTCGCGTTCTGGCGCCCGGTCTCGATCCAGCTGATATAGGCGCGGTCCACGCCCATCCGTTCCGCCAGGGCTTCCTGGCTGAGACCGGCGGCGCGTCGCAGGCGCCTCACGTTCGCGCCGAAAAGTCCTCGGATGTCCATCCGCAGGATAGGAACGATTTGTGTATTATCGCGCTACGTATTATAATGCACGGATGGTTTCTCTCCCGCCGGAGTGATGTGCCGAGCGCATCACGTAATGCCGGAAAAACCGACATTTCCCGCCCGCGTAGCCTGAATCTTCCTCCCTCCTCCAAATAATCCCTATCTGGTCAAAGATTTTCGGGATCACCTCCCTGAGTCTTCGGGACTACCCGTTTCGGTCCTGCACCGGATACTGGGTCGAATCCATGACATATCGGGGGAGGGGGACGTGCCGACAATCCGGCCGTGGGATGCCGCACCCCTTCGTCGCGCCTACGCCGGGCTCGACCCTGCCGGTCTCGCCCAGGAATGGCTGCGACACAATCCAGCCTATCGGCGCGATCATGCAGCAACCATGACGATGGGCAAGGTTGACGCCGAGGCATGGCGCGCCTTCGCCCGTCGCTGGGGGTTGCGTTTTCCCTGTCGATCCTGATCTCCCCGCCTGGCTTGCCCCCGCGTTCTGGGATCCGGACATCGCACCCGAGGTTGCCGTGCGTGGCGATGGGGGTGACATCATGCTTCGGCTGGCACCGTATGTCCGGGCACGGCATGATGGTCCCGATGGCATCCATCTCGTGCTGGACAGCGCGGCAGGCCCGCTGCGCCTTGTCATAGTCGTCGATCGGCAGCCCGATGCACCGGGAACCTGGTTCGTCACTGATGACGGGCACCTTGCGACCCGTCTGGCCTGCGTTGCGCGCTTTGGCCGTCTGTTTGCTGGCCAGACGCCCGGTCCTCTTCCCTCCACCTTGCACCTGAGTCCACAACAGAAACTCCGTCAGGTTCGCATGCTCTGCATCGCCGAAGGTCGGCGCACGGGAGTGGCGACACGCCGGATCGCGGCTGGAATCTACGGCGAGCGCATCCTGCACCTGTCCCGCAATGAATGACGCGCCAGTTCATGGCACCGGGCTTTCTACCGCGATCTCGACGGTGCCGCGTTCTACCAGAACGGCGGCCACATTGCTCTCCTTCAGGGGCTGAAGCAGGGGGGTGACAGTCTGGCGGCCTGAACTTTGTCATCCCTCCCCACGTCCCATTCTCCGGCAGCCTCCTCCCATGAGCCGCGACATTCCGCACGCGGCCCGATCCACCGGGAGGAAGACCCCATGCGTGTCCAGCCGACACTGCCACCGCGCTATCTGCGCACCCCGGACGCGGCCAATTTCGTTGGCCTGTCCATCCGCACCCTCGAAAAACACCGGAGCTGCGGTACCGGTCCACTCTACCGCCAGCTTGGCGGCCGGATCGTCTATGCCGTGGAAGACCTCTGCGCCTGGGCCGATCTGAACGTCCGGCTGTCCACGGGTGACGGTGGCGGCATTCCCATGCCGTCCGATCCTCGCGCCTATATCATCTGCCTGCAGGCCAGGGCTCGCAAGGCGCAGCGGAGTGCCGGACGATGATGCCGGCCGCCGATAGCTGGCGTCAGCCCGACCGCCGCTTTGTGGTCTCGGGGCCGGCCCGTCCGCGTGACATCCGCGATCTGATGGGGCGCCCATTCTTCCCGTTGGGAAAAACGCCGCGCATCATCCCCATCGATTACGAGGCGCGGCATGCCAGTGTGACGGTATCGGCACCGGACGGATCGGGCATGGCCACGATCTGGGATGCGGACGTCCTGCTCTGGCTGACCGGCCAGATCGTCGATGCCCTCAACCACGATCTGTGGGTGTCGCGCCATGTGCGCTTCACGCCCTGGCGGCTGTTCCAGGATCTGGGCTGGGCGACGGGAGCGAACGAGTATCGGCGCCTGCACGGCGCGCTCGGGCGCCTGGCGGCCACGACCGTCGCTACCAGCATCCGCCATGGCGCGGACTGGCGGGAGAAGCCGTTTACCTGGATCAGCGGCCTCCGTATCACCCGTGACGAGGGCGTGGCCCTGACGCTGGCGGACTGGCTGATGGAGGCCGCCTGCGACCGTTCCCGCGTCCTGAGCGTCGACCCTGCCTATTTCCGCCTTGGCGGCGGTCTGGAGCGGTGGCTTTACCGTCTGGCCCGACGCCATGCCGGGCGACAGAAGGATGGCTGGCGCTTCGATCTGGCGGACCTGCATGCACGCTCGGGCAGCCTGACCCGGCGTCGCGACTTCGCCGCGAAAATCCGTGCCATAGCCCTCGCCCGTACGGTTCCAGGTTACACGTTTCGTGTCATTTCTGGCGGAAAACTGGGAGTTCTGTGCGCCGCTCCAACGAGTCAATCCACAGGATCTGTGGATAACGATGTGAATCCTGTCGTCGGACCGGCGGCGCATAATATCGTGGGACCGTTGGCGGATTCATCGTCGGACCGTTGGCGAAAAACGGCGCAACACTTTGTTCTTAAAGGTGAAATCGGCCCCGTAACTTATATAACTTATATAATAACTTATATAGATGGGGATTCCGGCCTTTCGGACACCTTCCCGACAGCCCCGGTGAGGCGGGAAAAAGAGGCTCGGGAAGCGGTCGCGGATCGCATGGTCGGTGTCCCATGACCGCGCGTTCTTTCCGATCGCAGGGCGATGTGCTCACCACGGTCGAACTAACCTGGATCGAGAAGCGCATCGAACACTGGGTCCGCTTCGGGCATCCCGTTGAGGATCGCATTCTCGATCGTCGGCGCAGGCTGATGAGCTTCACGCCGGACAGCGTGTTCGCCTTCATCCGCTGGGCTGCCAATGATTTCGGCACCGTGGTGTCCTGCATCGACATCGTGCGGGCCGTGGGGGCTCAGGAAACATGCCAGACCGTGCCTTTCGTGCGCCCCGGCGGCGAGAGCCTGCTGCGCCAGAGCGGCTGGCCAAAGGTGCGTCGGGTGCTGGAAGCCATCGACGGTGTGGAGACGCTGGGGATCGATCCCACTGCCGCCTGTCCCGATCACTGGCGCCATCTGCATCATCGCCTCACGGCGGCGCAGGAGCCGCGTCCCTACACGCACCAACGCCACGAGGCGTGGCTGCGCAGGAGGGCCATGTCATGACCCGGCGTGCCTGGTTTTTCACCACGTATTTCGCCGCGCTCGGCGTGGGCGCCTCGCTGGCGTTTCATCCCACGCCGCGCTGGGTCTGGAACGAGACGGCCAGCGTTCCGGTCGGGCTGTATCGCATCCAGCCCACCACACCCGTCCGTGTCGGCGATATCGTCGCAATCCGCCTGCCGGAGCACGAGGCCACGCTTCTGGCAACGCGCGGCTACCTGCCTTTCGGCGTGCCGCTGCTCAAGCCCGTCGCGGCACTCGCGGGGCAAAGTATCTGCCGGAATGGCCCGCATGTCACCGTCGACGGCAAGCCCGTCGGTGACGCGAAACCCGTCGATCATCGGGGCCGCAAGCTGCCGATCTGGCAGGGCTGCCAACGTCTCGGACCGGGGCAGGTCTTCGTCATGAACGCCGCCGTGCCGACCAGTCTGGACGGGCGGTATTTCGGTGTCCTGCCGATGGAAACAGTGATCGGTCGCGCGGTGCCGGTGCATGTCCGGACGGGAGAGGCCGAGCCACCGCCGCTGCATTTCGATCCCCTTCCGGAACCCGGCGCTCCGATCCGGGAGCGACCGCTTCTGGCGCCACCCATGATGCCCATGAAACCGGGCGAACCGCCGATCGAATGACGATTGTAAGGCACACGGATTTTCCATCATCCCTACCATTTCCGAAAGGATTTTTCCCATGAGCCAGATCGGATTTTTCACCCGCACATCGGACGGCTTCGCTGGACGGGTGCGCACCCTGTCGCTGGATGCCGAACTGACCTTCGTGCCAGTGGAAAACAATGGCGCAGAAAATACCCCGGATTATCGCATCCATCTCGGTGATGGCGATTCAGCACCGGAGATTGGAGCCGGATGGGGAGCGCGCCGGTGAATATATCTCCATCGTGCTCGACGATCCCGCTTTCATGCAGCCAATCCGAGCCACGCTGTTCCAGGCCGGGCGGCGCGGCGGGCGTGAATGGCAACTGGTCTGGAACCGCCCTGTGAAACGCCCAGGAGGTCGGGAATGAGCGCCCGGTTCTTCATGTCCGCTGGCATGTCGGCCGTGCTCGCGCTGCCGCTCTCGCCGACCATCGCCCGCGCGCAGGATTTCGACGATCTCGTGCGGCAGGCAGCGGAGCAAAACGCGATCCCGCCAGCGTGGGTGCGGGCGGTTCTGCGGGCTGAAAGTGCCGGCGATCCGCACGCGGTTTCTGGCGCCGGTGCCATGGGTCTGATGCAGCTCATGCCAGGTACATGGAAGTATGTCCGGCGCGCGCTCAATCTGGGCGCCGATCCCTTCGATCCGCATGACAATATCGCGGCCGGGGCAACCTATCTGCGATGGCTGCATGACCGCTACGGCGATGCGGGATTTCTCGCCGCCTATAACGCAGGTCCCGGTCGTTATGACGACCATCTGGCGACTGGTCGACCATTGTCAGCCGAGACGGTTTCGTACGTCGCGTCTGTCGTCCGGCTGATTGATGATCCGTCGTTCAGCACGCATTTCTCCATCCCGTTTTCCATTGCTCCGGCGGGTGGCTGCACTTCCGCATCGCTCTTCATTTCCGGCAGCGAAAATGCGTTTCCATCGTCATCCCGAGGCATTTTTTTAAGCCGATCCGGACAGGAGATTTTCACTTCGTCCGCGCTCTTCGCAGGTCATGTCCGTAGCGTGCCCGGAGTGGGTTCGGCGCGGGGATCGGATCAGGTCCAGTGAATCACGAAAACCCCGGAAAAGGACAGAAAAAATTAGGGCTGGATAAAAGGCCGCACATCGCGGCTCGGTTGGGGTGGCTGTTTTCCGGGGTTTTTGAAGTCTTGTCGCGAGGGGGGGGTCTATTAACCCCCCAGCCACAAAACATCCTAGCATTTATAACCGCCGCTAATTAAACGGGGTCATGGCCGGGGG
>CALFLO010000048.1 GCA_937880175.1 uncultured Gluconobacter sp. | reverse complement strand
CATTACCTGTCGCCGAAAGGGGCTGCTGTCATGCGGGCCGAGCTGAAGGAACTGGCGCAGAAGGAACGGCCGCGGATCGTGGAGATCGTGTCCTGGGCCGCGGGGAATGGCGATCGTTCGGAGAATGCGGATTACCAGTATGGCAAGCGTCGGCTGCGGGAGATCGACCGGCGGATGCGGTTTCTGGGCAAGCGGCTGGAAAATGCGGTGATCGTTGATCCTGCCGGGCAGACGACGCGGGACCGCGTGTTTTTTGGTGCGACCGTGACGTATGTGGATGAGGATGACGTCGAGCATATCGTGACCATCCTCGGCGTTGATGAGTCCGATCTTGTGCGGGGGGAGGTCAGTCTGGTCTCGCCGGTGGCGCGGGCGCTGATGCGGACGCGTGTTGGCGATGTTGCGATGTTGCAGACGCCGCGCGGGCCGGTTGAGATCGAGATCCTGAAGATTGTTTATCCCGGGGCGGTAGCGACGGTCTGAGCGTTTAGGGCAAAACAGCTCAGTGCAGGAGGGTGCCGTCGTTAAGGCGTTCAGCTGTTTCCCACAGGGCTGTGCGGTTGGAGTCCCAGTTCAGGTGCTGGCGGGCGTCTTCGTAGGAAAACCATCCGCAAATTGTGTGCTCGGCCGAGAGGGACAGGGTCTGTCCGGTGGCGTCGGCTGCGAAGCAGTGTTCGGGGATGGCATAGAGCAGCGGTGACCATGTGGCGCGGGCGGCGAAATGGCTGACCGGGATGGTGGCGCTTGCCTGGAGCGGGAACAGGGGGGTGTCTGCGGAGAGGCCGCTTTCTTCCTGCATTTCGCGTTTTGCGGCCTGAAGGGGTGTTTCGCCGTCGTCACCCCCGCCTGCGATGGCTTGCCAGTCCCCGGAATCGCTGCGTCGGAAGAGGGCGTATTCGGTGCCGCTGTCTGTTTTGCGGAAGGGCAGCACGAGGATCTGGAACGGGGCGCGTCGTGGGGCAGTCATGACAGGAAACTCCGCAGAGGGGGATTTTGAAAAACCGGGGTGTGCGGTTACAGAGGACTGGACCACTCCTCTTTCTCCTTGCCGGAGTTTTCCGATGTCCCGTTCTCTTCGCGTTGCTGTTCAGATGGATCCTCTGGAGTACGTCAATATTGATGGTGACTCCACTTTTGCGATGATGCTCGAAGCGCAGGCGCGCGGCTATGAACTGTGGGTCTATCCGGTCACGACGCTGAGCCTTGTTGAAGGACAGGGCAAGGGCGGCCGTGTGCAGGCCCGGGCGCGGCCGGTTGAAGTGCGGCGCGAGCGGGGCAATCATGCGACGTTCGGTGAGGAGCAGGTGCTGGATCTGGGGCAGACGGATGTGATCCTGATGCGTCAGGACCCGCCGTTCGACATGGGCTACATCACGGCCACGCATATGCTTGAGCATGTGCATGGCGTGGGTGAGGGGCGTTCTCTGGTGGTGAATGATCCGGTGGCCGTGCGCAATGCGCCGGAAAAGCTGCTGGTGACACATTTTCCGCATCTGATGCCGCCGACGCTCGTGACCTGGGATACGCACGAGATCCTGGCGTTCCGCGAGAAGTATCAGGACATCATCGTCAAGCCGCTTTACGGCAATGGCGGATCGGGGATTTTCCGGATCAAGCCGGATGATGAAAACCTCGGTGCGCTGCTGGAGATGCATTTCGCGCGCTCCCGTGAGCCGCTGATGATCCAGCGTTACGAGCCGGCTGTGCGTCAGGGCGACAAGCGTATCATTCTGGTGGATGGCGAGGCGATTGGCGCGATCAACCGGGTTCCTGCGACGGGTGAGGCGCGCTCGAACATGCATGTGGGCGGTCGGGCCATGAGCGTGGAACTGACGGCGCGGGACAAGGAAATCTGTGAGTCGATCGGGCCGTATCTGCGCGATCACGGGCTGATTTTCACGGGGATCGACGTGATCGGGAACTGGCTGACGGAAATCAATGTCACGTCGCCGACAGGCTTGCAGGAGCTGGACCGTTTTGATGGGATCAACAGCGCCGGGCTGATCTGGGATGCGATCGAGAGGCGTGTTCTGGGCTGAGGCGGAAGGAGGCGCCTGTCAGAGGGGAACTGTCAGGGCGCGTCGTCTTTCGGGGAAGAGGTATAGTTGAACGGAAGCTGGGATTCGGCCTGCTCGTCTCCAGCGGAAACTTCATGGTGGTCTTTCCCGAAATGGTTATTGAACCAGGCCGTAATCTCCTCGCGGAAATACAGGAGATAAATTGCAACCCAGACTATGAAGGTGATTCCCACACAGGAATAGATCAGCATAGTTGTCCTCCTCGGCCCTGTTCCACGCATGGCTTTGAAACGTCTTGCGCACTGCATGTCTTGCCAGATGCATATCCGGGAGGGCAAGAAGGTGCCAATTGAACATGTTCCGGACAGCCCTGGCCTTTGAAGGCCGGGCGGACAGAGAAGGTCGCATATCATCATGTCCTCAACCCTTTCCCCGCGTTCGGCACTGGACGCGGAAGCCGTCAAGACGGCTTATCGTCGTTGGGCCCGCGTTTATGATACTGTTTTTGGCGGTATTTCAGGGTACGGACGAAAGAGAGCAGTGGCCGCGGTCAATGCTCTGCCAGGCGAGAGGGTTCTGGAAGTCGGCGTTGGGACGGGGCTTGCGCTGCCATCCTACTCCAATGACAAGCGGATTACGGGAATCGATCTTTCCGAAGACATGCTGGAGCGCGCACGGATCCGCGTCCTGCAGGATCATCTGACGAATGTGGACGATCTGCTGGAAATGGATGCGGAAGCCACAACATTTGAGGATGACAGCTTCGATATCGCGGTTGCGATGTTCGTGGCCTCTGTCGTGCCGCACCCGGACCGGCTTCTGGCCGAGCTCAAGCGGGTCGTAAAGCCGGGCGGCCATATCCTGTTCGTGAACCACTTCCTTGCAACAGGCGGTCTGCGTCTGTCGGTTGAGCGTGGCATGGCCCGCGCCTCGCGGTCGCTGGGCTGGCATCCGGATTTTGCGATTGAATCGCTTCTGCCGCCGGAAGACCTGCGCCGGGCAACCCTGATGCCGGTTCCGCCGGCGGGACTGTTTACACTCGTGACATTGCCGCAATGCGAGAGTAAAAGCGACGCAGCAGCCCTGGTCGCCTGATCGGCGTTTGGTTCCGCACGTGTGTCGGCGCCGAGTATTCCGACGCTCGCTGCGGTATACCTAATTCAGGGACCGACTACGCGATCATGACTTATCAGGCCGTCGATACTGCCCCGGATACTGCCTCGGCCCGTTCCAGGCGCCGAGTCGGGACATCTTTCATTCTGCTGGCACTGTTTGCCGGTCTGCTGGGCGGGTCTCTGGCCCTGCCATTTCTTCAGACACATCCCACGAGCGGGCAGGCGTTCTGCCACGGTATTCTCATGACGTTTTTCGTCATGTGCCCTGCTGCGCTGGGTGGTTTTGGCCAGTGGCTTCTGCCTTCTGCGCTTGGGACCGACCGGACCGTGCTTCGGGGCCTGACGATGGCAGGGTTTGGGTTCCTGTCTTCCGGTGTGGTGCTGCTTCCGGTTTTGCCGTTCGTAGCCCTGCTGCTCTGGTCTGTCGGCATTCTGGCTGTGGCGACGGACGTGATCACCACATGTCTTGAGGGGCGCACCGTGCGTTTCCGCGACATGTCTCCGCTGGCCTGGTCGCTGTTGGCGACATCGTGCAGCGTGGTGCTTGTCGCGCCGGTTCTGGCTGCGGTCGTGACGCGCGGCATGCTGGACGGGATTACGACCACGGCGCTGATCGAGACGCTGCATCTTCCGGAGACCGCACTGATGCTGACGCCTGCTCTCGGGCTGGTGGCGTCTGCGCTGCTGTCGCGTTCTGCGCGCGAAGGGGCCTCCTGGACAGTGGCGCCTTATGTGTTTGGCGTGATGGGTATTGGCGGACCGCTCCTTTGGATGGACGGGCTTTACGGTTCGCTTCCCTCCGGCGTGACGGCAAGCCTTGTTCTCATGACGCAGATCGTGCCTTCGGTTGTGCTGATCGGGGCGCTGTGCCGCGACATGTGGCAGCACAGGCGTGATCTGGATGGCGCTGCGCTCTGGGCGATTGGCAGTATTCTGCTGTTTACGGCCGGGTGGCTGTCTGACTGGCTTCCAGGGCATTCGGGCGATCATACGGCCGTGGCGTTCGGCGGCATCATGGCGCTCTGCGGCGGGTTCTATGCCTGGGTTGAGATGCTTCTCCCCGGTCGGGTCCCCGCGATGATGAGCCGGGTGCATGCGGGGCTGATGCTGGTCGGGGCGTTCTGTTCGATCGTGCCGGGTGTCATGATCTATGGTGAGATTCTGATGGGTGTCAGTCTGCTGGCCTTTGGGCTGCTGGGGCTGTTCCTGCTGAGGGAGACCGGGCGTGCCCGGGTCTCGGTATGAGTGATACGGCGACACCTTTAGCCCCTTCGGGGGTTTTTTCCGTTCCGGGCAAGGATGGTGATCCGTCCCTGCGTGAATGGCTGGCGCTTCTCAAGCCGCGCGTGATTTCGCTGGTGGTGTTTACGGGGGCCGCGGGCATGGCCGTGGCGCCGCGCTGGCCGTCCATCCCCATTGGGATGATTACCATTCTGTGCATCTGTATCGGGGCCGGAGCCGCTGGTGCGATCAACATGTGGTATGACCGCGACATTGACGCGATCATGAAGCGGACTGTCGTACGGCCCATTCCGGACGGTCGCATGCCGGAGCAGGCGGCGCTGGTTTACGGTGTTGTGCTGTCGGTTCTGTCCGTGGTTGTGCTGTGGCTGGCGACGAATGCGCTGGCGGCGGGTATTCTGGCGTTCTCGATTTTCTTTTACAGTGTCATTTATACGATGTGGCTCAAGCGGAGCACGCCGCAGAACATCGTGATTGGTGGGGCTGCGGGGGCGTTTCCGCCGATGATCGGCTGGGCGGCGACCATGAATTCCATGGACGTGCTGCCGGTGGCGATGTTTGCAATCGTGTTCCTGTGGACGCCGCCGCATTTCTGGTCCCTGTCGCTTTATGCCTGCAAGGATTACGGCAAGGCGGGCATTCCGATGCTGCCGGTCGTGAAGGGTGCGCGTCATACGCGGTGGCAGATCCTGATCTACACGTTCATTCTGACGGCTGTGTCGCTGGTGCCGAGCTTCGTGCATGAAGTCGGGCTGACCTATACGGTTGTGACCAGTCTGCTGGATCTGGGGTTCATTTTCTGTGCGTTCCGGGTCCTGACGGATCAGCAGGATGCGGAAGGGGTGAGCCTGACGAAGGACAAGCCCGCGCGGTTCGCGTTCCGGTATTCGCTGGCTTATCTGTTCCTGCTGTTCTGCGGGCTTCTGGTTGACCGGGTTCTGATCGGATGAGCATGACCACTGATATTGATCTCGCCCGCAAGCGGCGGCTGAGCCGGATTACGGGGATTGTGGGCGGCGTCGTGCTGCTGGCCGTTATCTTTTACGTCATTACGCTGACGCGGCTGTAACAGCTGAATTGCAGGCAATAAAAAAGGCCCGGGGGTTTCCCGGGCCTTTTTCTGTTTTGGAGACTTCAGCCAGCCTGCTGGATGGCGGAGAGGATCCAGTTGCCGCGGCCGTCGGCACGGACGAAGGTCCAGAGTTCGGTCACGGTGACGGGTTCGGTGGAGCTGCCATCGATGACGTTGCCCATGGAGTCCGTGGTGACGTCCGTCATGGAGTAGCGCATGGCGACGGTGGCGTAGGTGAGGCTGCCCTCGCGCCAGGCTTCCGAGAGGTCGCCGCGCTGGAACTGGACGTTGGAAACGATGTTCCGGGCGCCACGGCTGGCCAGATCGGAAAGCTGGGCGTTGAAATAGCCCGTCATTTCCGGTGTGGCCATGTTGGAGAGAGCGCGCATGTTCTGTGCGCTCCAGGCGGCCTGGATGTCGAGCAGGAGCCGCTGGAAGCTCGTGTAATCATCGTTGGTCAGCGTCACGGGTGCGCTGCCGCCATTATTGCCGAAAGGCGGGGCCGCGCCAGCAGATGACGGCATGCCCATCGGGCTTGCGCCCATCTGGTTCTGGCGGCGGTTGCCGAACATGCGAAGCACGAACGCGATCAGGCCACCGATGATGAGGACCTGAAACAGGAAGCCGAAGAACGACGTGCCGCCTGTCATGCCGCCCATCATACCGTGGCCGCTCAGAAGGCCGAACAGGCCTGCGCCCAGAAAGCCGCCTGCGAAGCCGCTCAGGAACGGATGGCGGACAGGGTAGGAGGGTCTGTAGGCCGGAGCACCATAGCCGGGCATCGGACGGGCCGGGGAAGCGTAGCCCGGTGAGCTGTAATTGGGCGAGGGACGCGGCGTTGCGGACTGGTCCATCGGGCGCGCCCAGCCCGGCGTGATGGATGTGCGCGGGGGCGCGCTCCAGGTGTGGGAGCCACGGCTTCCGATGGAGCTGCCGCCGCCTGGCCGTGCGTCTGCGGTTCCGAGGACGCAGAGAAAGGCAAAGGCGATCGGGAGAAGTCGAAAATTACGCATCAAAGTCCTGCAATGTTCATGCCGTCGATCCGGATACTCGGAGCGTTAACGCTCTGCCGGAACATTAGATCACTGCCCGGAATCATGCGGGCAAACATGTCCTTGAGATTGCCGGCCACCGTGAGTTCGGCGACGGGTTCGGCGATCTCGCCGTTGCGGATCATGAAGCCCGAAGCGCCACGGCTGTAATCGCCGGTCAGCATGTTGACCGACGAGCCCATGAGCTCGGTGATCAGGATCCCTTCACTGATATCGGAACGCAGGGCTTCGGAAGAAAGGGTTCCGGGTGCGAGATGAAGATTTGTCACACTCGGGGAAGGTGGCGAGGCGACGCCACGGCTGGCGCGGCCGTTCGTGGGCATGTTGAGCTGCCGACCGCTGCGGGAGTCGAGGAGCCAGGTCTGGAGAACGCCGTCCGCGATCAGGTCCAGCGGCAGGGCGGCACAGCCTTCGGCGTCGAAGGGGCGGGAGGCCGCGCCCCGGATGCGCCGCGGGTCGTCATGGATGGTCAGGCCGGAGGAGAGGATCTGCTTGCCGAGGCTGTCCTTGAGGAAGGATGTGCCTCGTGCGATGGCGGCCCCGTTGATGGCACCGATCAGATGGCCGAGCAGTGTGGCGGAGACGCGCGGGTCGTAGATCACGCTGTAGGTGCCGGTGCGGGGGCGGCCGGGATTGATGCGTGCCAGCACCCGCTCGGCAGCTTCGCGGCCGATGATGGTCGCACTTTCGAGGTCTTCGAGATGCACGGCGCTGCGATAGGCGTAGTCGCGCTGCATCGTGGCGCCTTCGCCAGTGAGGACGCTGGCGCTGGTGGAGTGTGCGGTGCGGCTGTAGGCGCCGAAGAAGCCTGCCGAGGTGCCGAGTGCGACCGAGGTGCGGCCATGGCCTGCGGAGGCGCCGTTGGTGTTGGTGATGCCTTCAAAGGACAGGGCGGTGTCCTCGGCTTCGCGGGCGCGGGCGAGGAGGTCGTCCATGCTTGGGGCGGAGCTGCATTCGAGGTTCAGTCCGGCGGCGTCGAAACGGCCCTGGAGGGCGGCTTCGGCGAGGCCGGCATACTGGTCTTCAGGGACGACCAGGGCCATGGCGCAGGCCTGTTCGGCCAGACGGTCGAACTCGGCCTCGTTCAGAACGCTCGTCGAAACCGTGGCCGCGCGCTTGCCGCGAAAGACGCGCAGGCCGAGGGCGACGCTCTCGGAGCGCTCGATGCCTTCGGGGACGCCCTTGCGGACGAGCGCAGATTCGGACTCGTCGCGGACGAGAATGGCGTCCGCGTGGTCTGCGCCGTGGCGGCGGGCTGCGGCGAGGAGGGCTTCGACAGGCGTTGTGGTCATGCGGCGAGCCTTGCTGTGATGTCCTCGAGCGAGGGCATGTTGCCGACGGGGCCGATGGCGGTGAAGGTCGGCGTGCCAGAGAAAATGGTGCGGGCGACGCGCAGGATGTCGTCTTCCGTCACGGCATCGATCTTGCCAACCGTTTCGGCTGTCGGGATCGGGCGATTATGGACCTGGATCTGGCGGGCGAGCTGTTCGCAGCGGCTGCCGGTGCTTTCCAGCGACATCAGGAGCGAGGATTTGAGCTGGGCGCGGGCGCGGGAGAGTTCCGCTTCGCTGAGGCCATCCTGAAGGCGCTTGAGTTCGTCGATCATGACGGGGACGAGTTCGGCGGTCTGTTCCTCGCCCGTGCCGGCGTAGAGGCCGAACAGGCCGCTGTCGCTGAAGGGGGAGGCGAAGGAATAGACGCTGTAGACCAGACCGCGGCGCTCACGGATTTCCTGGAACAGGCGCGAGGACATGCCGCCGCCGAGCAGCGTCGAGAGGATCATGACCGCGTAATGATCGGGGTGCATGTAGCTGACGGACGGAAAGCCCATGACGAGATGGGCCTGATCCAGTTCGCGGGTCGTACGTAGTTCGCCGCCTTCATACGCGGCCGCGCGGGGGCGGGGCGTCTGATGGGTGGGGAGGTCGCGGAAGTGTTCCTGTACCAGAGCCACGACGTCCTGATGGTGCAGGTTTCCGGCGGCGGCGATGGTGATGTTGTGGGTCGTGTAGTGCTCGCGCATGTAGGACATGAGCGTGTCGCGCGTCATGGTCGAGACGAGGTCTTCGGAGCCCAGTGTGGGGCGGCCCATGGGCTGTTCGGGGAAGGCGCGTTCCTGAAACTGGTCGAAGATGATGTCGTCGGGCGTGTCGTTGGCCTGACCGATTTCCTGAAGAATCACACCGCGTTCGCGCTCGATTTCGGCGTCAAGAAACGTGCTGTGGGTCAGGATGTCGCCGATGATGTCCACGCCGAGTGCGAGGTCGTTCTTCAGCAGCTTGACGTAATAGGCTGTGGTTTCGCGGGCGGTGTAGGCGTTGATGTAGCCGCCGACATTCTCGATGTCTTCCGCGATCTGGGCGGCGGAGCGGCGCCCGGTGCCCTTGAAGGCCATGTGTTCGAGGAAGTGGGAGACGCCGTTATTGGCGGCGGTCTCGTCGCGCGTGCCGATGGAGACATAGGCTCCGAAAGACACGGTTTCAACGCGGTCCATCCGTTCGGTGATGATGGTCAGGCCGTTATCGAGTCTGGTGACTTCAATCGTATCGGGCATGAGGTTCCGTATTGTCGCAGGAAGGCAGGCCCCCCGGCTGGGGAGCCTGTGTTTTTCAAGGATCAGCCGCGCTTGATATGGGCGCGGACGGCGTCCTGAAGGCCGGCAATCTGGCTGTCCATACACTCGTAGCGCTCGGTGCGCTCGAACAGGTCGGACAGGTGCGGCGGGAGTTTGGGGTGGATGCCGGTGGCGGCGATCACGGCGTCCGGGAACTTGGCGGGGTGGGCCGTGGCGGCCGCGACCATGGGGATGCCGGGTTCCTGGAAACGCCTGCCGACGGCGAGGCCGATCGCGCTGTGCGGGTCCGCGAGATAGAGGCTCTCGTTATAGAACAGGCGCATGGCTTCGCTGGTCTGTTCGTCGGTGAGGGTCATGCCCTCGAAGACGTCTTTCATGCGGGTCCAGGCGTCATGCGGGACGGCCATGCGGCCGGTTTCGCGGAACTCGCGCATGATGGCGGCGCAGCGTGTGGCGTTGCGGTCCAGCAGTTCGAACAGCAGGCGCTCGAAGTTGGACGAGACCTGAATGTCCATCGACGGCGACAGGCTGGGCTCGACCGTACGCACGCTCATGTCGTTGTCGATGACGAAGCGCGTGAGGATGTCGTTGCGGTTGGAGCCGATGCAGAGCTTCTTGATGGGCAGGCCCATCTGCTTTGCGGCCCAGGCGGCGAGGACGTTGCCGAAATTGCCGGTCGGGACCGAGAAGGAGACTTCGCGGTCCGGGGCGCCGAGGGCGAGGGCTGCGCGGACGTAATACGGGATCTGGGCTGCGATGCGGGCCCAGTTGATGGAATTGACGGCCGAGAGCGAGACCTCGTCACGGAAGGCATGGTCGGCGAACATCGCCTTGACCAGATCCTGACAGGTGTCGAAGTCGCCTTCGACGGCGATGTTGAGGATGTTGTCGTCCTGAACGGTCGTCATCTGGCGGCGCTGGACGTCCGAGGTGCGGCCCTTGGGGTGCAGGATGACGACGGAAAGGCGTTCGCGGCCACGGCAGGCTTCGATGGCGGCCGAGCCGGTGTCGCCGGAGGTCGCGCCGACGATCGTGACATGGCGGTTGCGCTGGGTCAGGACGTGATCGAACAGTCGGCCGAGCATCTGCATCGCCATGTCCTTGAAGGCCAGCGTCGGGCCGTGGAACAGTTCGAGGGAGTAGAGATCCTGTTCGACTTCAACCAGCGGGACGACGGCGGCGTGATCGAAATCCGCATAGGCGTCACGGGTCATGTCGCGCAGGGTTTCGACGTCGATCGCGCCTTCGGTGAAGAGGGCGATGACTTCGGCGGCGAGGTCCGGATAGGAGAGCGTACGCCACTCGCGCAGGGTCTGCGGGCTGATCTTCGGCCAGCTCTCCGGCATGTAGAGACCACCATCTCCCGCAAGGCCGGCGAGAAGGATGTCAGAGAAGTTCGGGGCGTCGGCGGTCAGCTCGCCGCGGGTCGATCGGTAGCGCATGGGGGATTTTATATCACGTCCTGTCAGGGCAAGGCGATGCGGAGAATGTGGGTTGTGCCATCTTCCGTGACCAGAACGGCCATCTGGTGGCTGTCGGAGACGGCGGGCGCGCCCGCATCGAAGAGGCGCGGGTCCCTGAGGATCCGCAGCGGGATGCGGTCAGGGCCGAATTTCAGGATGCTGCCGAAGGTGATGTCGGACAGGTAGAAGACGTTGTCTGGCGTCAGGGTTGCGCCGCCGAGGCTGGGCGTGGTCCGCCATTCGGTAATGCCGTCGAGCTGTTCAACGGCGGTGAAGTCCGTGTCGGTCAGGAGTGCGGTGTCAATGCGGGACATGGGACCGCAGGCGGGCTGGTAGAACAGCCACTGGCCTTTGGCGTCCAGCATCAGAAAACGGACATTACCGCCCGCCATGGGGTGTCCGTCCGGTCCCATGTGAGGCTGGCCGTTGCGCAAAAGCGGGTGTCGGCCCGTCAAGGACAGGTCAAAAGGCAGGAAGCGGGTGGACTTGCCGGTCTGGACGTTGGCCACGACGAGGGCGGGTTTGCCTTCATCGGCCAGATAGGCGTGGGTCTCGTGGACCTGAAGGGCGATCAGATTACTGCCCGTTACAGCCGCGCCGCTCAGGGGGATGCGGGACTGGACCGATCCATCCGGCGACATCCGGATGAGAGCGGGCTGGGGACCCGCAGTCAGGCCCCACAGATCAGCGCCGGAGAGGGTCAGGGCGACCAGACGGTCCGTGGGCTGACTGGAGCCGGAAAGGGGAGACGCAGTGTTGGTAGTGTCGATCCGGACGGGGTGGCCGTTGGCGTCGAGGGCCAGAAAGGTCCCTTTTCCGGTCGGGAGCAGCGTCGAGGGCTGAAGGCCGGAGAGCGTCGCGTCCGTGGTGATGGAAGCCTGCCGGGGGGCATCCTGCCAGGGGTGATCCGCTCTGGCGGGGGTGGCCATGAAGGCCAGTGCCGCAAGACCGGTAGCGGCGGCGACGTACAGGAGGCGGGTTTTCATGTCTCTGACATTGCCCTGCCAGCCGTGTTTGGCAAGTCAGAAGTGACTTCAGGAGTTTACTTCGGTCTTTTCGGTTTTTTTCGGGATGACCGGCTCTGTTCCCTGACCGTCGGCAATCGGGCTTTTGAGGGGGCCGGGGATATGATCAACGGCAAGAGGGGCCGGTCTCAGGTTCGAGAGCCATGGCGCGAGTTCATGCTCGACCGGGAACAGGACTGCAGCATGCATCAGCAGTGCCGCTTCGATGGTCAGGCACTCGATTGACCAGCGGTTGTCAGGCATACGGGAGATGTAATGGCCCGAAGCAGTTCGGCGGACTTCGATCGGGAATGTACGGGTTGTCATTCCCTGCCGGACCGTCGCGTACACCAGGCCCGGTACGGGGCCGGTTCTTTGTTCAAGATGCATCGTCTGGAAACCTCTGACTCCGTCAAGATGTGCCATATTGACTAAAGAACTGTGAAAACTTCGTTAACGCGCGTCCAGCAGGTTTTTCGGTGAATTGTGGAGCACGAAATAGTGATGACATCTCTGTTCCCATCCGACCCGACCGAGGCCGCCTTTGCCTGTTTCAGCGCCGGAGATCTGCTCGGTGCGGAAGCGGGCTTTCGCGCCATTCTGGCGGATGAGCCCGGCCAGCCCGATGCTCTGCATGGCATGGCCTGTCTGGCACGGGCCTGTGGGCAGGATGCGACGGCCATTGCTCTGGTTGGGCGGGCATTGCAGAAAAGTGGCGTTTCTCCCGACCGGAAAGCGCGGATGCATCTGACGCTCGCTCTGGCCTTGCTGGCGCAGGGGCATGCGGAGGCAGCGCGGGCCGCAGCGCATGTGGCCGTGCTGCTCCAGCCTTCCGATCCCCGGGCGTATGTGGCGCTGGGTGAGGCGTTGCTGGCGCTGGGGCGGCGTATCGAGGCGTGTGAATCGCTGGAAAAAGCGGCGTCTCTGTCGGCAGATGACATTAATGTGAGAACGCAGCTCGGAACGATCTGTCTTGATGACGGACGGGCGGCGGCGGCGGTGCGGCAGTTTCGGCTGGTTGTGAGTCGCAGGCCTTCGGATGGGGCTGCGCTGGCCAATCTGGGAGCTGCGCTTTTTGCGGCTAATGCGTTTGAGGACGCGCGGGATGTTCTGCTGCGGGCCTGTGAGGCCGGGGCGCGGACGGCTGAGACGTTCAACAGCCTGGGGCTGGTGGAGATGGCGCTGGGCGATCTTCTCGCGGCCTGCGGGACGCTGCGGGAGGCGCTGGCCCTGCGGCCGTCGGATGGACGGATTGCCAATAGTCTGGGGACGCTCCTGATGGAAATCGGACGACTGGATGAGGCAGAGGCGCTTTTCTCGGCGATTGTGGCGCGTGAAAAGGGCGAGGAAGCGGAGCGGGCGCGGTTTAACCGGGCGACCATTCTGCTGGGGCAGGGGCGGTTTGCGGAAGGGTGGCGGGATTTCGAGAGCCGTCGCGTTCTGCTGGGGCTGGTTTCGGAGGTTCCGCAATGGGATGGCTCGGCAGGAGCGGAGCCTGTGGCCATCGTTGGGGAGCAGGGGCTGGGCGATGAGGTGCAGTTTCTGCGATTCCTGACGCAGGCGGCAAAGCTGCGGCCATTGCGGCTGCGGTTCCGGACGGCGGCGCTGGCGGAACTGCTGCCGGGACTCGATCAGGAGCGGATCCTTTCCGCAGAAGGGCCGGTGGCGGCGGAAGTCAGTCTTTTGAGTCTGCCTGTTATTCTGGGGATGGCGGATGTGCCGTCAACGGAGCCGTATCTGGCGGTTGCGGAAAAGCCTGAGGCCGGGCGGATCGGGGTCTGCTGGTCGGGGAATCCGTCCTACCGGTTTGATCGCAGGCGGTCGGTTCCGGTCGGGTGTCTGGAGGCGTTGCGGCAGGTTCGTGGCGTGCGGTTTGTCGCGCTTCAGCCGGGCGATGCGCCGGAGTGGATGGAGCGGGTGTCGCTGGAGACGCCTGAGGATCTGGCGCGGCAGGTGGGGCGGTGTGCGCTGGTGATCAGTGTGGATACGCTGGTCGCGCATATGGCGGCCGCGCTGGGACGACCATTATGGCTGCTCAACCGCGAAGGCGGCGACTGGCGCTGGAAGGACGTGGCCTGGTATGGGGACGTCCGGCAGTTTCGGCCACCATCCGGTGCGGCGGTTGCCGCGGGATGGGAGGCTGTACTGCGGGACGTCGTGGCCGGGCTCAGGTTACAGGAGCTGTGACCGGCGGGCTTGTCAGGGAAGCGAGCAGGGTTTCGCGCAGGCGGGCGAGGCGGACCGGATCGGTGATTTTCAGGCCCAGCAGGTCGCGGACGTAGAACACGTCCACGGCGCGCATGCCGTAGGTCGTGATATGGGCCGAGGAGATCTGGAGGGACTGGCTGCTGAGGGCGGATGTGATGTCGTGCAGCAGGCCGGGGCGGTCGCGGCCGTTGACTTCGATGACCGTGTGACGGTCCGAAGCCGTGTTGTCGATGACGACGCGGGGTGGGACGTGGATCGCGCGCATCCGGCGTGAGGTGCTGTGATGGCTGGCGTCCTCGATGCCCTTGCGGATGTCGAGGCGGCCCGAAAGCGCCTGTTCCACGAGATGGTTGAGGCGGCCGAGTTGATGGGGTTCCTCGAAGGAGCAGCCTTCGCCGTCCTGTACCCAGAAGGTGTCAAGCGCCATGCCGTCGCTCAGTGTGTGGATGCGGGCGTCCACGATGGAGGCGCCTGCGACGGCGAGAGCGCCTGCGATCTGGGAGAACAGGCCCGGATGGTCGGCGCAGAGGACCGTGAGTTCGGTGACGCCGCGTTCGGGGATGGGGAAGGCTTCGACCGTGACGGGGGAGCGGTAGCGGTCCGAATCGTGGACCATGCGGGCGTGGCGCATCTGGGTGTCGGTATCGAAGCCGAGCCAGTAGCTTGGATAGCCGAGGTCCAGAAAGCGGTCGATGCTGCTTTCCGGCAGGGTGCCGGTAAGGCCGTCGCGGGCGAGTTCGCGGGCGTGGTTGACGCGGCTGTCGCGTTCGGTGGCGGCCAGTCCGCCTTCCAGAACCTCGGCGACGCGGGAGAAAAGCTCGCGGAGCAGGGTGGCTTTCCAGGCGTTCCAGACCTTCGGGCTGACGGCGCGCATGTCGGCGATGGTCAGGAGAAGCAGCAGGCGCAGGCGTTCGGGGGACTGGATGGTGTCGGCGAGGTCGAGGATTGTGCGGGGATCGTCGATGTCGCGGGTGAAGGCGGTCTGGGACAGCAGCAGATGGTGCAGGACCAGCCAGGAAACGGTGTCGGTTTCTTCGGGGTCGAGGCCGAGTTGTGGGCAGATCGTCAGCGCGAGGTCGGCGCCGATTTCGGAATGGTCGCCGCCGCGTCCCTTGCCGATATCGTGTAGCAGGACGGCGACGTAAAGCGCGCGACGGGAGCGGATATCGCTGGCCAGCGTGTAGGCCAGGGGGATCTCGTCCGCCATGCGTCCGGCTTCGATCTGGCCCATCATGCGGACGGCTTCGACGATGTGCTCGTCGACCGTATAGATATGGTAGCTGTCGAACTGCATCTGCCCGACGACGCGGGACCAGTCCGGCAGGAGGCGGCCCAACAGGCCGGTTTCGTTCAGGATCGGGAGCCAGAACGGGACGGCTTTGGTTTCGTCTGCGCTCGGCTCGCAGAGCAGGTCCAGGAAAATTTTTGCGGTTTCGGGATCGTCTCGTAGGGTGACGGCGTGGCGTTCGTTGCGGATGATCTGCTGCATCGCGATGGGGTGCAGGGGCAGGTCGTGGCGGCGGCCGCAGTCGAGCAGGCGGAACATCTCGCGGGGCTGGGCCGCAAACGTCACGGGCTCGATGGGGCAGATGCGGCCGGCGATGGTCTGGAACTCTTCGGGGCCGGGGACGACTTTGGGAGGCTCGCCCGTGGTCTGGTCCTGAAGATGCATCAGCACGACGGGTTGCAGGACGCTGGTGAGGCGCATGACGTCGCGGGCGGTCAGGAAATAGTGGCGCATGAAGCGTTCGACGCCGCGCTGGCGGCCATGGGTGGCGTAACCCATGCGGCCACCGATGACGGGCTGGACGTCAAAGGTCAGGCGTTCTTCGGCGCGGCCGGTGATGTAGTGCAGGTGCAGGCGGACGGTCCACAGGAAGTCCCATGACCGGCGGGCGCGATGCGCTTCACGTTCCGTCAGAAGACCGAAGGATGCGAAGGAGGGGGTCTGGGGGGCCTCGGCGGGTTTACCGTTGCGGTCCGGTGTCGAGACAGCGCAGCCGAGAGCGGCGCGGCCCATCCAGTTCAGGGTTTGCAAGTCCCGCAGGCCGCCGCGGCCTTCCTTGATGTTCGGCTCGACCATGTAGGGATTGTCGCCGAAGCGGCGGTGACGCTGTTCGCGTTCGCCGATCTTGCCCATGACGAATTCGCACAGCCGGTCGTTCTGCAGGTCCGCGCCGAGGGCGCAGCGCAGGTCGCGGGCCAGACTGCGTTCGCCGTGCAGGAAACGCAGGTCCAGCAGGGCGGTGCGGATGGTGAGGTCGGTATCGGCGTCGCGGACGCAGTCGGCGATGGAGCGCGTGGCATGGCCGACGCGCAGGCCGAGATCCCACAGGGCGTACAGGATGAACTCGATCCGGGCGGTCATGGCCGGGGTCGGGTCGCCGGGGATCAGGAAGAGGATGTCGATATCGCTGAAGGGGGCGAGAAGCCCTGCGCCATATCCGCCGGTGGCGCAGAGGCAGAGCGGTTCGCCGGGAGACTGATGTTTCTGTGCGGCGAGGTCGGCCAGCGCGCAGACCATTTCGTCGGCCTGATGGGCGAGGGCGCGGGCGGCGTCGATTCCCGACATCCTGCGCTTTTCGAACTCATGGCGGACAGTGGCGTTTCCGCTGCCCAGATGCCGACGCAGGATGGAGAGCACGTTTTCACGTGTTGTCTGCCCCTGTGCCGCAGCCGTATCGAGAGCGGACTGCAGGGAGGAGGCCGGGTCGCACGGGGGGGAGGCGGTTCGGTCAGACAGGGGCTTATCCGTATCGTCAGCGAAGGAAAGAGAGGGAGTTTCGCCCCAGAAAGAGTTTTCTTTCAAGTGCCGTTTCCTGAGGCGAGGCGTTTCAGATTGTATAACGCATCCAGCGCGTCGCGGGGAGAGAGATCATCGGGGTTCAGAGCCCGGATCGCGTCTTCCAGCGGGGTGGGCGCGGGGGGCGTTATGGTGTCGGTCTGAGGGGGTGTTTCGGGCTCCGCCACTGCTTCGAAAAGCGGCAGGGACGAGCGGGAATCGGCCTGTTCGCGCTCGAACTGGGTGAGGAGGCGGCTGGCGCGATTGACGACGGATTGGGGGATTCCCGCCAGTTTTGCGACATGCAGGCCCCAGCTCTTGCGGGCGGCACCGGGGCGGACCTCGTGCTGGAAGATCACCTCGCCGCGCCACTCTTTCACGGCCATCGTGTAGGGGGCGAGACGGGGGAGAAATTCGGTCAGGGCGCCGAGTTCATGGAAATGTGTTGCAAAGATTGTCCGCGAGCCGAGCTGGGTGTGCAGGGCTTCGAGCGTTGCCCATGCGATGGACAATCCGTCAAGGGTTGCGGTGCCACGGCCGATCTCGTCCACGACGACGAGGGACTTCGGACCGGCCTGATTGAGAATCGCTGCCGTCTCGGTCATTTCGACCATGAAGGTCGAGCGGCCCCGGGCGAGGTCGTCCGCGCCGCCAACGCGGGAGAACAGGCGGTCCACGACGCCGATATGGGCTTCTTTCGCGGGAACGGGGAGGCCTGCCTGCGCAAGGATGACGGCGAGGGCGGTCTGTCGCAGGAAGGTCGATTTGCCCGCCATGTTCGGCCCCGTGAGCAGCATGGCGCGGTGTTCGGGTGGCAGGGCGCAGTCATTGGGGATGAAGCGGGCATCCGCGCTTCCCGATTCGGCCAGTGCGGCTTCAACGACCGGGTGCCGGCAGGCGACGAGGCTGAACTCCGTGCCGTCCGTAACGGTGGGGCGGCACCAAGAGCCGCCTTCCGCGAGCAGGCCGCAGGAGCGCAGGACGTCGGCGAGAGCCAAAAACTCCGCGACGTCATCGAGGGCCGGGGTTTGCAGGATGCGGGCGCAGAGCTCGGCGAAAATGCGGCGTTCGAGCGCGGAGGCCTTGTCGGCGGCTTCGAGGATCGCGCGGTCCAGACCGGCGAGCTCTTCCGTGGAGAAGCGGGCGAGGCTGGCCGTGCCCTGACGGAAGGACAGTTCGGGGTTGTCGCGCAGTTTCGTGCCTGCTGCGGACGGGACTTCGATGACGTAGCCGAGTTGCGCGTGGTGTTTGATCTTGAGGTTCGAGATGCCGAATTTTTCGGACAGCTCGCCCTGCATGGTGGCGATGATGCGGCGGCTTTCGTCGCGCAGGCCGCGATAGCGGTCCAGCTCCGCGTTGTAGCCGGGGGCGATAAAGCCGCCGTCCTCGATCCGGGCGGGCAGGGTTTCGGCGACGGCGGCCTGAAGCTGTTCCAGCAGGGTATCGGCGCGGCCGTACAGGCCTGCGGTGAGGGTGCGGATCAGTGTGGGCGTGTTGGGGGCGCAGACGGGCTGGAAGAGGGCTGTGATGTCGTTGGCGGCGATCAGTGTGTCGCGGATGGCGGCGAGATCGCGGGGCTGGCCACGTCCGGCGGAGATGCGGCCCAGGGCGCGGGCCGGGTCTGGCGTGCGGCGCAGGATGTCGCCGAGTGCGCCGGACAGGCCGGGGATGGATTGCAGCCAAAGCCAGCCGTTCTGGCGGTCCGTGATCGCGGTGGCGTCGGTCAGGGGGGAGGCGAGCCACTGGGCGAGGAGGCGGGAGCCTGCGGCTGTGGCGGTGCGGGTGACGGCGCCGAGGAGGCTGTGTTTCGTCTCGCCGTCACGGGTGCGGAGGATGTCGAGGCTGGCGCGGGTGGCCGGGTCGATGCCGAGAACGCCGTCCGTGCCCTGCGGGATGGGGCGCGACAGGCGTGGGAGTGCTCCGGCCTGACTGCGCTGGACGTAGTTCAGGGCGATGGCGCAGGCGATAGCCTGTTCGGGCGGGAAGTCTCCGAGGGCGTCGATCTGGGCGACGCCATAGGCGCGGGCCACGAGGGTGCGGGCGCTGTCGAGCGTGGGCGGGACTGCGACAGGGGCCAGACGCGACGCGTAATCAGGGGGGATCAGGTCGGGTTCGGACAGGATCTCGGCGGCGTCGAGCCGGGCCATCAGTTCTGGCAGGGCGGTTTCCGGGACCGAGGCGGTTTCGAAGGCGCCCGTGGAGATGTCGATCCAGGCTGCGCCGATCGTTTTCGTGCGTTTTTCCGGGCTGCGGGCAATGGCGAGGAGCAGGTTGGCGCGTCCGGCTTCGAGCAGTTCGTCTTCGGTCAGGGTGCCGGGGGTGACGACGCGGACGATGGCGCGGGACAGTGGGCCTTTCTGCGGTTTTTCGCCTTTTTTCGGGGGGGTCTGTGTCTGTTCGGCGACGGCGACGCGGAAGCCGCGACGGATCAGGCGCGACAGATAGGCCGGGGCAGCGGCGACGGGGACGCCGCACATGGGGATCGGCTCGCCCTGATGGGAGCCGCGGGCGGTCAGGGCGATGTCGAGCGCCATGGCAGCGGCCTGCGCATCGGAGAAAAACAGCTCGTAGAAATCGCCCATGCGGAAGAACAGGAGGGCGTCGGGTTCCTGATGTTTGAGATCGAACCACTGGGCCATCGCAGGGCTGGCATTTTCAGCGGTGGGCAGGGGCATGAAGGTGCCGATGGGTCCGGTCTCCGGGCTGTCACTTCGGGAAGGGGATGGGAAAATAACGTCTCCTTGCCGGTGTGTGAACCGGCACGGAGGGGTCAGCGGGCGCGTCGGCGGTTCAGGCGTGTCTGCAAAGCCACGGTGGCGTCACGCAGGCGCACCACTTTCAGGGCGTCGAGCATCACGGCGTAAATCAGCATGCCAAAGACGATCAGGGCCATGAGCATGCCCATGCGCCACACGCCGTGCCAGTACGGCAGGCCGGGAGCTGCGAGTTTTTCGGCCGCGGCGACCCACAGGGCCATCATGATGGCGGCACCCGCGATGCGCGTGGCGCGGCCCTTCAGGAGCGGATCTGCGATGAAGAGGCCGCGCCGGTGCAGGATCACGGCGAGCAGTGTGCAGTTGACGAAAGCGGCGATCGTGCTGGCAAGTGGCGGCCCGATATGGCCGAGCGGGCGATAGAGCAGGAGGTTCATGATGAGGTTCAGCCCCAGCGTGAAGAAGCCGATCCGTACGGGGGTGACGGTGTCGCCTTCCGCGAAAAAGGCCGGGGACAGGACCTTGATGAGGACGAAGGCGGGTAGCCCCAGAGCGTAGGCTTCAAGGCACTGTCCTGACAGGATCGCGTCTGCGACGGTGAAATGGCCGTAGCTGAAGAGGGCGGCCATGATGGGGGAGGCGAGGACGATCATGCCGATCATGGCGGGCAGCGTCAGAAGCAGCGTGTAGTCGATGGCGCGGTTGATGCTGGAATGGACGGCGGCGCGGTCATTATTGGCGATGTGGCGTGTCAGGAGCGGCAGGAGCGCCGTCCCGGCGGCCGAGCCCAGCACGCCGAGGGGGAGCTGGTTGATGCGGTCCGCGAAATACAGGATCGAAGGCGTTCCGACCGGGAGCTTGGTTGCGATGATCATGTCCACGGTCAGGTTGATCTGGGTGACGCCGGAGCCGACGAGGGCCGGACCCATGCGGCGCATCAGCGCGCGCATGTCCGCGGACAGGCTCGGCCATGTCAGATGGGGCGCCATGCCCGCGCGGTGGGCGGCCCAGTAGAGTGCGCCGAACTGCACGACACCGGAGAGCGTGACGCCCCAGGCGCTGACGACGGCGGTGTTGTGCCAGACCAGGGCGCCGAGGAGGATCGCCGCGATGCCGATGATGTTGAAGGTGACGTAGGCTGCGGCTGCGGCTGTAAACCGTCCGAGGCCATTGAGAATGCCGGAGACGAGGGCCGCGCCGCAGATCAGCATCATGTAGGGGAAGGTGATTCGCGACAGGTGCACCGCGGTTTCGAAACGGGTGCCACTGAGGCCCCAGCCGACGAAGCTCACGACCAGCGGCATGAAGATTTCCGCCAGAACGGTCAGCAGGGCCAGCCAGAGCATCAGCCCGGACAGGGCTTGCCCCGCGAAGCGCAAAGCGGGCTGGGGGCCTTTTGTTTCGTAACGCTCGGTGAACATCGGGACGAAAGCGGCGTTGAACGCGCCTTCGCCGAAGAGGCGCCGGAACATGTTGGGCAGCCTCAGCGCGATCAGGTAGGCATCCTGAACGGGGCCGGCACCCAGGAACGCGGCGAGGATCTGGTCACGAACGAGGCCGAGGACACGCGAAAGCATGGTCCAGCTGCCGACTGTCAGGAAATTGCGAAGCATTTCCTGATCCTAGCCTAACATTCAGTGCCGCGACATATGCTCCGTTACAGGAAAAACGCAGTGTGGCGGATGGGTGTCAGCGCAGGACCGTTTCGCGGTTGTGCAGGGTCGTCTCGGCCTTGGCGGGCGACTGGATCGTGGGGCGGATGGCGGCGAGGCCGATGCACAGGAGTGTGACTTCAAGCATCAGCATGGCGCTGGCCCAGAAAATGCCGGACAGGCCGAGGAATGTCGTAACGTGATGGGCTACGGCCGGGGTCAGCGCGCCGAGGGCGGCGACGACCAGAAGGGGCAGGATCGGGCGGAGCGGTGAGTCCTTCATGATGTCTCTCCTGTCACATTTCTGACTTAGACTGTGGCGGGTTTCGATACGGTTATTCAAGGAAAAAAGACGAACTTCCGCTTCGCTGTTGCGTGATAGGGGGTGCCATGACTGATTTTTCAACGATTTCCCCGCCCATGAGTGTTGACGAGCTTCGCCGGAGGCTGGATCGCATCCGGCGGCTGGCCTGGCTTCTGAACTCTGCCGCACGGATTCCGGGCCTGCGGCTGCGGGCGGGGCTGGATACGGTGCTGGGGCTTTTGC
>CALFLO010000047.1 GCA_937880175.1 uncultured Gluconobacter sp. | reverse complement strand
TTCTTCTACTGTTCATGCTAAACGTTGTTTAGCGTACTTTCCACACGATGGCCTCCCGTAGGCAAAGGAGACATTTTGCTCGAGGTGGTTGTGAGTGCTCGCCGACAGAAACTGTCGCTCCGAGCCCACATCGTCTCGGAGACTATCTGCCTAGCCGTCGCATCCCACCAGGAGCGCAATCTGACGTCTGATGGCAGCAAGCTGATCGGATCTCACCTTGCTGCCTGTTACGGTAACACGTTGCTTAGATGTGGTGGTAAGCAGAGCACTGACCGCCCAGCAGGGTTTGGTGCAGCCGTTATCAGCCGTTAGGTCGATCCGTACCGCACGATCCGGAATGACGAGGTTCTCATCTTCGGTCAGTGGCCCAAGCATCACATTCGGCCACTCAGGCGGAAAGAGGTCGTCTTCGACAGCAATAGCGGGGCAACGATGGTTGGGCTCCTTCGGCAGTGCATCTCCGCGCCAGTTCTCCAGAACACTTTCTCCAAGCGAGAAGATAGCTGCAAGGGCGACCGGCCGATCAAGAGCCTTAGGTTCCGCCAGCTTCGTCAAAAAGCGCTAGAGCGGAGGGCGTTGCAGCGACGTAGTCGGCAACACGTGCACTATCTCTGCGGATACGGTCTCGGCGCGCACTCTTTGCCCCTGTCTCCAGCAGATCACGAATGAGCTGGCTCAGAGGGATACCGCGCGCCTTTGCTTCCTGCTCCAGGTCGGTGCGCAACCGCTCGTCCAGACGGATCGAAAGGGGGGATGCCATAATGCACTCCATACATTCAGCACGTCGTTATCGTAGCGCCGTTTCGTAGTGCGAAACAACGCTTTTGGTATCAGTCACTCCAAGAAGGTGCCTTTAACATACGTTTTCGACCATCCTCTCACCGGCCTCCAATATCAAAGAAACCGGACTGGTTCATCTTCCCCCCCAATCAACGCGGGAGAAATGGAATCATAGAGAGAGGTCAAAAACCAGAGGATTATTCGAACTCTTCACCTACATTCCTCGTCCTGTGTCACGAACCCGCGTGCGATCGCGCTCCCGCTCTTCTGCCTGTGCGGCGGCGCGAGCCCGCTGCAGCCGGTCTTCAGCCTGTTGCGTCCTCCGACGTTCCTGCAGATCTTCAACCCGCCGCGCTGCATTCAGGGCGTCCTGAGCGGCATAGCCGGCCTTGCGCAGCTTGCGACTGACATCGTCCCACTGCGCGCGCGGCACATCCCGGATCGGGGCTTCCTCAACCTGACGACGCACCTGACCGCCCGGTGACTGCCCCTTCTGGCGGGTGCGCTCATTGACGTGGTTCTGTCGGATCCAGCGCGTGTTGGCTTCTTCGTGCGCAAGACGGGCTTTTGCCAGATCGACGGCCAGGGACTTGTAGGGATGCCGCCCCATGTCAGATGCCAGACGGTCATACAGATCGTTGACCGTCACCGGCCGGATATCACCCAAAGCCCGCGAAAACGTCTCGGCCTCCCGGAGGGATCCTTCCGACACGACCGTCCAGCAGCGATGGACATGCCGGCTTTCGGCAACGTAGGAGGTAAAACCTGTCATGGCCGAAGATCCACGCGGCATCGCGTTGATATGCTCATCGGACGTCACACCCTGTGCCGCATCGACCGTCATGGCATGACCAAAGCCAAGACGGACGCGTCCGGTCTTCGGGTCGGCCAGCCGGGTCCAGGGTACGAGCCCTTCCCGTCCCTTCGCATTCTGTAACACCAGCCCCTCATCGGACCAGCCTTTGACGGTCGTGAAGTCGCCATTCGAACCCAGATCACGCCAGCGACGCCCATGCGCGGTCTCCATCCGGACGCTGGTTTTCGCAAACAATCGAACCCTGTCTCCTACTGCGAGAGGCAGCTCATACGTGACGCCACGCTGATCGATGGCGGCCTTGACGATCTCCGCCTGCCCGATCTCGCCACGCTTGCGCAGCCGGTCGCGGACGGCACGGCTGAGATCCATGACGTCTTCGTTGGTCGGCGCCGACATGGTGATACCCCGCTGCGATCCGGCCTGCGTCAGCATGTCGCGGCGTCGAAGATACAGGTCAGCGATCTGCTCGACGACCTGCTCATGGTCACCCCCCACAAGTCGGATCGTGCCGTCCTTGCGCTTCATGTCGATGGCTTCACGCGCCCGGGCAATATCGGCTTTCTTCTGCTCGTCCTCGGTCTGGCTCAGATCGCGTCCAGGACTGCGAAACATGCTGGCAATCTGCCGACCACGCGCGGACTTCTGGCGGATCGTGCTCAACAGCTCCGGACGCGCTTCTTTGGGCATCACCCGCAAAAGCAGTTCCACGGCATCGCCAGCCTCGATCGCCTGGACCTGTTCCCGGTCGCCCACCACCCGAAGGGCAAATCCTTTTTCCTGCTGAAGCTGGAGGATCTCAAGCAGCTGACGCGGGGAAACCTGACTGACTTCATCAAGGACAAGAACCGACTGCCGATCGAGGACAATCTTTCCCTGCGCCAGACCGTCCAGAAGGGGAGTCATCGCGTAGGTCTGGGAAATGCCTGCATCCTTCAGCGCATCGGCCTGACGCCAGGCAATGGCCGCGCCAATAACGGTGCGGCCATCCTCCTGCCAGGCATCGACCAGAGGCTTCAGCAGCGTCGTTTTACCGGAGCCGGCGACACCAATCAGGAAACCCAGACCACCCGCCTGACCCAGCGCATTGATGGCCGCAAGCTGCGCGGCGCCGTGTGCCGGCTCGCGCGTGAAGTCGAGACCCGACCGGGCGACGGCTGCGGCGATCTGCTCGTCACTGAGCGCGCCGTCCCGCGTCCGCGCCGAGAGGCCGGCAAGACGGGCCATATCCTTTTCAAGGGCGATCTGGGCGCTTGTCGCGACCCGGAGGCGACCATCCTGCTCGCGCTCAAGGAAGCGGACCTGTTGGCCGTCGATCTCAATGCCGCGCTCTTGAATCAGGTCAGCAACCCGTTCGACGTCCTCCATCCCCTCAATGCCAGCCGCAATGAGACCGTGCGCGGCATGGGTGCGGAAGGCATCCCGGTCGATGACAGCGGCCGTGCGAAATTCGTCAGCCAGCATTTTGGCCGCAATCCCGTAAGCCTTCTCGAAACGCTCGGCCTGGGACAGCAGCACTGTCTTCTCATCGGTCAGGACCGTGTCATGGTGCCAGCCGATCTCATCGGCTTCTTCCCGCCAGATGTCCCGCTCATTGCGTCCGGTATATTTGTTCGACCGGTAGGTCAGATTGGCCTGATGCAGGATCTTGAACTTCTGCTCGGCACTCATGGCCTTCCAGTCACCGCCCTGCCGCTTGACGAAGGCTTTGGCCATGCGCTCGGCCTGCTTGCTCCGCTTTGAAAACAGCTCGCGGGCTTCTTCGGGAATGCCGTTCAGAACGACGGCCTTACCGCGAGCATCCACGTCCACCCGGATACCCAGCTTGCGAAGCTCGGAGGCAAGCTCGGCCTGGAAGTATCCGCCAAACATATGCGACGTCATCCTGGTCACGCGCTTGCTGTCCAGAGACCCGAGGTGCCCGCTCTCCGTGGCGACCGCGTTGAACATGATATTATGGATATGCGCCTGTGGATCCCCCGGCACCAGAACTTCCACCGCCGCCGTGGGGCCTTGTGCGCCATCCTGGATCTTCATGACCGGTCGTGCCGTGTAATGACGGAACGAGACCCAGCCAACATCCCCGCCTTCGTTGTACGAGACGCCCCCCTTTCCACGTCGTGCAATCCCGATCTCCTTGGCGATGAACGCCATGGCACGGTCATTCGCCTGATGGATGGCGGACCAGATAAGGGCCTGCTCGGCTTTCGTGGAAGCAAACTCTGCCGCAAGGGTGACGCTCTTGTCCGGGGCGGCCGTGAAATCAATCCCGGAAATCTCCCGGTTCGCATGAGCCCCTGCCCATTTCTCCCCCGTGTCAGCGCGCTTGCCCTCAAACAGACGTGCGAGGGCTTCATCGGTCGGGCGCGTCGTCACATCAATGCCGAGCTGACTGGCAATCCGTTCGCTCATATCAGGGGCCCAACTTCCGCGGGCATCGCGTCCGGTGTAATAGGAGTTCAGGCGATCACCGGATTCAAACTGGCTCTTCTCGCCGTTCCGCTCGAACCGGGCATCCTTTTCCGGCTCCAGCTGATGCTCGCGCAGATAGGCGACGATGAGCTTCCCGGCCCCGGCCGCAGAAAGCTTGCGGTAAGTGATCATGCCTGCTCGGCCGCCTCGCCGCTCCCGCGCTCAAGCCTCGCAACCTGTTCGCAGAGCTGCTCCAGGACACTGCCCTGGCGGTCCAATGCGTTCGCCATGCGAACCATGACCTCGTGCAGGCCCTCTCCCTCCTGTGGCGTATCAGGCGGGCTGACCAGCTGATGGATCTGGGCAAGCATTTCCCCGAACTGGTTAAGACGGGTCATGACAAGCAGTTCAAACTGGCTCTGCTCCTTGAGAGGGTGAGACAGCGTAAAGTCTTCGACGTCAGACACGGATGGTCAGCTCCTTCTTACTGAAAGAGGCATTCTCCCATCCTGGGTTGTGAGTGCGATCGGCGGGGGTCAGCAGGACGCGTCAGGGATGACGGGCCACACGCCTTGCCTGCGGGAACAGGCTGCGAAACTGCTCCAGAACCGTCCGCATGAACGCCTTGCTGAACTGCCCTGTCACGGCGGACTGCCGAAGGTAATACGAGCCCTTGACCGGATCGAGATTGTACTCATCCAGCATGAGCCACTGACTGCGGTTCTGATCGAGCGCCGCACGCGGCTTCTCCGTTGCCGGGATCTCGATGGCCTGTCGTCCCTCCGCTGGCTTCTGCGTGGTGAGAGGCAGCAGCAGAACATAGTCCTGACCATCGCGGCCGACGAACAGCACGGCTACGGCGACTGGCCGGTCCTTGCGCCCCTCTGTCTCGCCCTGTGCATCCTGCCAGTGCCACAGATAGGGGTAGTGCAGAACCTTACCGGGCTCGAACATGGCGCTCACGGTTAGCGCTTGTCCGGAGACAGGAACGCATCAATCGCCTGCGCGACATCCTCTGCCAGATCGGCGGGCATATCGGCCGTAGCTCCAGACACGCGGCGGTCGGGCTGCGACTGTCTGAGCGCCTCGTACTGCTCGACACTCAACACCACCAGACGAGGCTTTCCGCGCTGGCTGATGGCGATCGGTCCCTGGAGCGCGCTGGCAATAATGTCTCCCGATTTCCGGGACAGATCACTGGTTGAAAAGGTACGCATTGTCGGGCTCTCCGCTCCTTTGGACATACATCAACGCTGTTTTTGTCGTAATATACAGCAATTACAGCACGACGAAAAGCACCCTCTCAAGAGCGTCGAACGGCGTCCCCAGATCCGGTTGCCTGATGGTCCCGCAGGGACCGCACCCGAAAGGGTGCATTTGTATATGGAAAA
>CALFLO010000046.1 GCA_937880175.1 uncultured Gluconobacter sp. | reverse complement strand
CGCGGTACGGGGTGGTGGCCGATGTGGCGATCCATGAACCCGGCCGGGAAGGGGACAACCGGAACCATCATGCCCATATCCTCACCACGACCCGGACGGCCGGGGAGGATGGTCTGGGGGCCAAGACGCGGGTTCTGGACGTGGCCAGCACCGCCTCGGCCGAGATCGAGCATATGCGAGAGGTGTGGGCGCGCCAGGTCAACGCGGCGCTGGAACGGCACCAGGTCGAACAGCGGGTGGATCACCGGAGCTTCGAGCGCCAGGGGAAGGAACAGGAGCCGACCCGGCACATGGGGGTGTCAGCGACCGCCCTGGAGCGTCAGGCGGCCCGCGAGATCCCCGGCCGAGATCCTGTGACGGATCTCGGGAAGCAGAATGCGGAGATCCGCGAGCGGAATCGTGTTCTGGAAACGGCCCGCAAGGCCGTGGAGAAGGCGCAGGAGCTGTTCTCGGGCCTTGAGAAGAAGGCACGGCTGGCGGTCGGTCTGGCCCGGAAGATCGGGCAGCGGATGGAGCGGGAGAGGGAGGCCGAGCGCCAGAGGAAGGAGCTGGCGCGTCAGGCCGAGATTAGGCGGGAGATGCAGCGTCAGCAGGACATCCGGGCGGCCGAGGAAGCTCGGAAAGCCGTCGAGCTGGAGCGGCAGAAACAAAAACAGCATGAGTTAGAGAAAAGTCGATCGCGCGGGTTATCTCGTGGTCGGAGTAGAAACCGGGATCGTGGATATGACCCTAGTGATAGCTGGGGGCCGGGATTTTGAATTATATGTTCTTCTTGTCTTTCTGTGGTGGTCCCCGGATACCCTAATCAAGGGACCACCACAGAGAAACGATTTTGGTTAGGAGCCTGATTGAATCTTTTTGATAGTTTCAGCTGTGAGGGGTTTTCCACCGATGCCCCAATCTCCGCTTTTGACTTCTTCAAAAATAACCCAAGTGACTTCGCGTAGGTTTTCTCCTTCGAGAGAAACCATAGCATCGGTGACTTTTCGAATAGCTTCTGCTTTTTGTTCAGAAGTAAATACTCCTTCGATTCCCTTGATTGTAACTAGAGGCATAGTATTTTCCTTTTCATCTAGGACAATTAAATGATATGTCCAATTATGTTGGACTCTAAATGTTTATTTTCGTGTAGAGACCAACTTGTGAGACTTATACCTTCTAGAAGGCAGAGAAGCTAGTAAGCTGCTTGGCTTGGGAGCTTGTCCAGGAATAGTTTGGTTGCGGCTCAACATGGTGAAACCTCCCGGCCAAAGAACGCGTAGACCCTAGTGACAGCTGGGGTCTAGGGTTTTAGGCATTGTGCAGAGCGAATTGCACAGCCGCTTCTGCATGGATCAGAGTGGAATCAAAGCCGGGTAGCCATGTCAAAACCCCATCTTTAGGGCGCGTGTGCGCCGATGATTGGTCAGCCGATTGCGGCGCGACTGCCGCCGGCATCGTAGGTCGGGTAGTCCGTATAGCCCTTGGCGCCAATGACGCCGTAGAACGTCGAGCGGTCCGGCTCCGCCAGCGGCCAGCCATTCTTCATCCGCTCCACCAGATCGGGGTTGGAGATGAAG
Organism: uncultured Gluconobacter sp.; assembly: GCA_937880175.1. Lineage (GTDB taxonomy): Bacteria > Pseudomonadota > Alphaproteobacteria > Acetobacterales > Acetobacteraceae > Gluconobacter. Next base: position 1,893 of record CALFLO010000046.1, on the reverse strand, counting down.
TTGGTGCCAAACGCGATCAGATCGAGTTCGCCTTTGGCAAGCTCGGTCTCGGCCAGCTCCTGGGTGAAACCGCCCGCGCCGATCAGCGTGCCCTGGTAGGCCTTGCGGAAGGCCGCGCCAAAACCAGCTGGCGTACCGGCCGCCGAAATCGTGGTCTGGTAGTTCAGGTGCACGAACGCCAGCTTCCGTTCGTTCAGGGCCGCTGCCACACTCGCCCAGGTCTCCGCTTCGCCTTCGAAGGCCTCCATGTCGTAGATGCGGCCGAACGGCGAAACGCGCACGCCGACCTTCTCACCGCCGATTTCGGCGGCCAGGGCATCGATCGTTTCAAGCAGCAGACGCTGACGGTTCTCGATCGACCCACCGTACTGGTCGGTGCGGGTATTGAGCTTGCTGCTCAGGAACTGGTCGAACAGGAACGCATTGGCGGCCATCAGTTCGACGCCATCGAAACCAGCATCCATCGCCCGGCGTGCCGACGAGGCGAAGTCCTGGATGACACGCTTGACCTCATCGGTTGTCAGAGCGCGCGGCTTGCTCGGCAGCACGGGACCTTCCTTGCCGGGCTCGACCCATGCGTAGACCATCGTGGTGGTCGCTGGCACTTCGCCCGACGACACTGGCGCGACATTGCCGGGCTGCAGCGAGACGTGGGACAACCGGCCGACGTGCCACAGCTGGGCGAAGATCTTGCCGCCCTTGGCGTGGACCGCATCGGTGACCTTGCGCCAACCCTCAGTCTGCTCATCGGTATACAGGCCCGGGGTATAGAGGTAGCCACGACCTTCGTCGGAGACGGGCAGGCCTTCGGTGATGATCAGCCCCGCCGATGCACGCTGCGCGTAATACAGCGCAGTCAGATCGCTGGGGATGTTCTCGGGCGTGCGGGTACGGGTCATCGGGGCCATGACGACGCGGTTGGCCAACTGCAGGCCAGACAGATCGAAGGGGGTAAACAGCTTGCTCATGATGGGTCTCTCGATTGGGGGCGCGGCCCCGATACAGGGCCGCTGTTGCAAATGCAGTGGCAGGAACGGTTCCGGGCTTAGCCTTCCAGGACTTCCAGCTTGGGAACCATGCGGATTGCCTTGGAGAAGTTGGCGTAGTTCACCGAGGTCTTGGTCACGTTGCGGTGCAGCTCTTCCACCTGCTCGCGTGATCCATCGGTATGCAGCCGCACCACGTAGCTCACCTCGTCGTAGCCAGGGTTGACGCTCTCATCGAGGCCCAGGACGCCACGCAGGTCGAGCTCGCCATCGGTCTCGATTTCCAGGCTGTGGATGGTGATGCCCATTGCGGCAGCATTGACCGCATAGCCCACCGACAAGCAGGCGTTGAGGGCGGCCATCAGCAGTTCCTGGGGGTTGGGCGCGGTGTTCTGGCCAAGGAATTCCAGCGGTTCATCCGCCGCAATTTCAAAGTGGCGCTGGTATTCCTCGCCGCGGATCGCGTAGCGGCTCACGGTCGCCACGGTGCGGGTCTGGTTCTCCCACTTCGTCTTGACGTTGAAACGGGCACTGCGCTTTGCGGGCTCGGTGGTCGCGGCGACTTCCTGTGCAAACGTCTGCAGAGCAGCGACGTCGATACCGTTGAGTTTGTTGGTCATTTGAATGGTCCTTTCTAAATGCGCTTTCGGCGCGTGGAAGACCTGCGGAGGGGCGATGAGGCCGCTGCCTCAGATCCGGATTGGAATTTGGACTGGTTGGACTTAGTGGCAGCCGTCGATGCCGCAGCTCACGCCTTCGGTTTCGTCCAGAGCCACCGGAACATCGACTGCTGCGTCACGAAGCGCCTTTTCGAACACGACGGCCTCACGCGCTCCAGACAGGAATGTCTTGCCGTTGAGGAGGAACAGCGGCACGCCGTTGGCGATGCTGTTCGCCTCCACCTCTT
>CALFLO010000045.1 GCA_937880175.1 uncultured Gluconobacter sp. | reverse complement strand
CGGGATGCCATAGTTGTGCTGCAGGCCGGTTTCACCACCCGTACCCTTGGCGTTTTCGTCAGGCCAGAGCGGGTTGCTTGCGCTGCGGGGAACCAGCTGGGAGACGAACGGCAGGGAGATCGGGTTGGCGAAAGCCACCTGACGCTGCGGATCGACGGCCAGACCACCCCATTCGAACATTCCCAGATCGCCCGGGAAGATGAGCGAACCCTTGAGCGACGGCGGCGTGAAGGGGCCTTCGTAGCGCAGGGTGTGGAAATAGATGCTGCAGAACATCTGGTCGAAGATCGTGCCGCCCCAGATATCGGAATCGTTCAGCGGGTTCTTTGGACGCAGGGTCAGCTGCGACATCCGCTGTGTCGGGCTGGTGTGATCGCCGGGAGCAGCGCCCTGGGGAACCGGGGTTTCCGGAGCCGGGACGATTTCCTTGCCGGTGCGACGGTCGAGGACGAAGATATCGCCGGTCTTGGTGGGAGCGTAGATGGCCGGAACAAGCGTGCCGTCCTTCTGCGTTACGTCTACGAGGCTCGGCTGGGATGGAACGTCCATGTCCCACAGATCGTGATGAACGGTCTGGTAGAACCAGGCGAGCTTGCCGGTGTCTGCGTTCAGCGCGACGATACCCGGAGCGAAACGCTCGGAATCCTTCGTGCGGTCACCGCCCCACTGGTCGGGAGTACCCACGCCCATCGGGATGTACACGAGGTTCAGGCTGGCGTCGTAGGACGACACGATCCAGGAGTTCGGCGAGTTCGGGTGGAAGACAGGGTGGCTGTCATCCGGAAGCTGGTTCGGATCCGGGTTGGACGCATCGAACACCCAGACGCGCTTTCCGGTATAGACGTCGAATGCCTGCGTGGCGCCCGAAGCCTGCTTGACCGAACCGTTGTCTGTGACGGCGCTGTTGGCGATGATCAGCTTGCTCGTGATGACCGGCGGGGACGTCGGCTCGTACTGGCCGGGCGTCGTGTAAGGCTGGTTCGGAACGCGCAGATCGATTTCGCCGTTGGTGCCAAAGCCGGAGCAGGTCTTGCCCGTGTCGGCATCGACTTCAACCAGACGACCATCGTTGACCGGCAGGATGATGCGCTTGGCGCAGTCCGTCGGTGCGGGATTGCCGTCGGAATCCGTCGCATTGGCCGGCGTTTCGTGGAAGCTGACGCCACGGCAGGTCAGATGCTGGAAGCCCGGGTTGATCTGGAGCTTCGGATCGTAGGTCCACTTGATGTTGCCGGTGGCACCATCAACGGCAAACAGCTTCTGGTGCAGGGAGCACATGTAAAGCGTGTTGTTGAACTCGATCGGGGTCGCTTCGTTCGTCGCTTCACCCGGGTCGTTGGAGTTCATCATATCCTTGGTGTGGATATGCCATGCGACCTTGAGGTTGCTGACGTTCGTCGCATTGATCTGGTTCAGCGGGGACCAGCGGTCACCGGCCTGCGTGCGGCCATAAGCATGCCATTCGCTGGCCGGGACGTTGTCCGGGTCGGCGGGGGAGGCATTTGCGATCTGCGTGGGCAGCTCGCCGCTGATGTCATGCGGGTCGGTGAAAAGGCTGGCGAACAGGGCCAGGACTGCAACCCCAACGGCACCGGCGAGTGGGAGCACCGTCGTCCGCGTACCGCCAATCTGGCGGGAGACGAACGGCAGCAGCAGCCAGATGCCGAGGATGATGACGATGTCCGAACGCGGGATCAGGGCCCAGATGTCGAGGCCGACAACCGTGAGCTCCCAGATGACCGTTGCGAACACGACGACTGCAAACAGATAGAGAGCAGCCGGGTTGCGCCGGAATGAGAGGAAAGCCGTGGCGAGGAGCGCCAGACCGAGGAGGACATAATAGAGAGGGCCGCCGATGGCAGCGACCCATGCGCCGCCAACGGTAAGGATCGCGCCGCAAAGCGCGAATGCCGCGGCCGTTATCAGGGCCCAGAGCCCTGGCCGGGATGTTGTGCTCATGATGTTCCTGGAGCTGTTGTTTTGGTGCAGCACGGTGACTTCCGGACAAAGCACATGGATGCAGGTCAAGGGTCAAGATGTCAGAAGGTTCATATTGCTCACGTCAGTGTGAGGACTTTCACGTCGTCGTGACTTGAGGAAAGGAAGGACTTATGATTGAGCGTTCAAGAAAATAATGCGCTTGCAGGCAACTTTGGGTTGCGATAAGGACACCGCTTCCGCGCACGCGTCCGGGCCACGAGTGGCATGCCCGGCCGTGCAGAGTCCTTACTGTGTGCAGGACCAATCGTTTACGGCGAGGGAGACCGAAATGCCCAAGATGAAGACCAAGTCGTCGGTCAAGAAGCGGTTCAAGATCACCGCGACCGGCAAAGTGATGTGCGGCCCGGGCAACAAGCGCCATGGCCTTATCAACCGTCCGCAGAAGATGAAGCGCACCAACCGTGGTCCCCAGACCATGACGGATATGGATGCGAAGACAATCAAGCAGTGGGCGCCCTACGGGCTCTGAGGAGATAAGGTAATATGGCACGTGTCAAACGGGGCGTAACGTCGCACGCCCGTCACAAGAAAGTTCTCGAGCTCGCCAAGGGCTATCGCGGCCGTTCGTCCACGAACTACCGTATTGCTCTGGAGCGCGTCGAGAAGGCGCTGCGTTATGCGTATCGTGACCGTCGCAACAAGAAGCGTGATTTCCGCGCCCTGTGGATCCAGCGTATCAACGCTGCCGTCCGCGAGCATGGTCTGACGTACAGCCGCTTCATCAATGGTCTGGACAAGGCTGGTATCGAGATCGACCGTAAGGTCCTCGCCGCTATCGCTTTTGACGATAGCGCCGCTTTCGGTGAAATCGTGAAGAAGGCCCAGGCCGCTCTCGGCTGAGCTTTTCCGGCTTGATCCTTCCGGGGGTCTGGTGACTGGCGGGCCGTCCTGTTATCAGGACGGCCCGTTTTGTTTTGTGCTGCAGGGGATGGGCGGTATGGCTGACGATCTCGATATACTCAGGAATGATACGCTGGCTGCGCTGGCCGGAGCGCAGGATCGCGCGCAGTGGGACGCGATCCGCGTTGGTACGCTGGGCAAGTCCGGTGCGCTGACGGGGCTGCTCAAGCAGTTGGGCAAGCTGGAGCCACAGGAGCGCAAGGAGCGCGGCCAGGCGCTGAACCGGCTGCGCGATGAACTGACGGCTGCTGTCGAGGCTCGTGGCCGCGATATCGAGGAAGAGGCGCTTCAGGCCCGTCTGCGCTCCGAGCGCGTGGACGTGACGATGCCTGCGCCTGCGATTGTCACGGGCACCATCCATCCCATCAGCCGGACCATCGAAGAGATGACGGCCATTTTCGGCGCGATGGGCTTTTCCGTTGCCGAAGGACCGGACATCGAAAGCCAGTGGCACAATTTCTCGGCCCTCAATACACCTGAGCATCATCCTGCCCGGACAGAGCACGACACGTTCTATCTGCCGCCCAAGAACGAGGGTGGAGAGCCGCGGGTTCTGCGCACGCAGACGTCCGGTGTGCAGATCCGTACCATGCTGGGCGAAAAGCCGCCGATCCGGATCATTGCCCCGGGCCGTACCTATCGCGCCGATCATGACGCGACCCATTCGCCGATGTTTCATCAGTGCGAAGGCCTTGTGGTCGACCGCAACATCACGCTTGGTCATCTCAAGGGCTGCCTGATCGAATTCCTGCGCGTTTATTTCGACAAGCCGAACCTACCTGTCCGTTTCCGTGCGTCCTACTTCCCGTTCACCGAGCCTTCCATGGAAGTTGATATCGGCTGGTCGAAGGCGACTGGCGAGATCGGTGGCGGCTCTGACTGGCTTGAGGTTCTGGGTTCCGGAATGATCCATCCGCGGGTTCTGGCGAATTGCGGGCTTGATCCTTCCGAGTGGCAGGGATTTGCGTTCGGGATGGGGATCGAGCGTCTGGCGATGCTGAAGAACGGGATTCCCGATCTGCGCTCATTCTATGAGAGCGATCTGCGCTGGCTGCGTCATTATGGATTTTCGGCGTTTTCGCCGGCCACGCTGACGGAGGGCGTGTGACATGAAGTTCTCTCTCTCATGGCTGCGTGAACATCTTGATTTTACGGCTTCTGTTGAAGATATCTGCGCCCGCTTGAATGTTATCGGTCTTGAAGTCGAGGGTGTTGAAAACCCCGCTGATCGTCTGGTGGGTTTCCGGACGGCCAAGATCGTCGAAGCGCATCGTCATCCGGATGCAGACCGGCTTCAGGTCTGTCGCGTTGCGGCGGGGGTCGGGTTTGAAGACGTGCAGGTCGTGTGCGGTGCGCCCAATGCGCGGGCAGGTCTGCATGTGATCTTCGCACCGCCGGGGACGTATATTCCCGGGCTCGACATCACCATCAAGAAGGGCAAGATCCGCGGGCAGGACAGTGGCGGAATGATGTGTTCGCTGCGTGAGCTCAAACTCGGTGAGGAAAGTGACGGTATTGCCGAGCTTTCCGAAACGGCGCCGATCGGGGTTTCTTACGCGGCATACGCCGAACTGGATGATCCGGTCATCGAGATCGCCATTACGCCCAACCGTGGCGATGCGCTCAGCATCCGCGGGATTGCGCGCGATCTGGCAGCAGGCGGGATCGGGCATCTGAAGCCCTGGCTGACCGAAGCGGTAGAGGGGGATTTCCCATCCCCGCTGACATGGAAGACCGAGCATCCGGCCTGTCCGTATATTGTCGGGCGCGTTATCCGGGGCGTGAAGAACGGGCCTAGCCCGGACTGGTTGCAGCGTCGTCTGGAAGCGGTTGGGGTCAAGCCGATCTCGGCGCTCGTCGATGTGACGAACTACCTCACATATGATCTTGGCCGTCCGCTGCATGTCTTTGATGTTGCGAAATTAAAGGGCGATACGCTGACGGTGACGCATGCCGCCCGCGAGACCTTCACGGGGCTTGATGGGCGCGAATATGTGCTCGGAACCGAGGACATGGTTATTGTCGACGAAGCCGGTGTGCAGTCACTCGCTGGTTTGATCGGCGGTGAGAGTAGTGGTGTTGACGAAAGCACGACCGATGTGTTCGTGGAATCCGCCCTGTTCGATCCTGTGCGCATTGCGCTGACGGGGCGTCGTCTGGCCATTCATACCGATGCGCGGCAGCGTTTCGAGCGTGGGATTGATCCGGCGCAGGTTCTCAACGGGCTTGAGGCCGCCACGGTCATGATCCGCGATCTGTGTGGTGGTGAGGTCAGCGAGATCACCGAGGCTGGCACTCTGCCGGACTGGAAGCGGACGGCGACGCTGCGGTTCGAGCGTCTGAAGACACTGGGGGGCGTGGATATTGCGGCCGAGGATGCCGTGCGATCCCTTGAGCATCTCGGCTTTGAAGTGACGGAGCGGACGGACGAGGCCGCGACGTTCCTGGTGCCGTCCTGGCGCAATGACATTGCTTCGGGTCAGGTTCTGGCGCAGGCGCCGACGCTGGATGAAGACGTGGCTGTCCGGGCTGCCGGGCGTGTGCAGGCCATGGAAGCGGAATGCGACCTTCTTGAGGAAGTGTTGCGGCTTTACGGGCTGGATAATGTTCCGGCGGTTGCGTTGCCACAGGCGACGGTTGTGCCGGCTCCGGCCGTGACATCGCTTCAGGCACGTGCAGCTCTGCTGCGGCGGATCTGTGCGGCGCGCGGGCTGACGGAGACGGTCGGGTTCTCGTTCGTGGCGCAGGATGATGCGGCGCTGTTCGGCGACGTGCCGGAAACGCAGCATCTTCTGAACCCGATTGCGACGGATCTGGATCAGCTTCGTCCGACGCCGCTGATCAATCTGGCGCGGGCTCTTTCACGGAATCTGGCTCGTGGTCTGGGCCTGTCGGGCGAAGGCGCGCTGTTCGAAGTCGGACCGAGCTTTGATGCGACCGGACAGCATCTGCGTCTGGCTGGTCTGCGGGCTGGCCTGACGGCGCGTGGACCGGGGGTTGCTGCGCATGAAGCAACCCTGTGGGATGCAAAGGCCGATCTGTCGGCGGCTCTTGTGGCGCTGGGCGTACCGGAAGCAGCGCTCTCTGTGACGGCTGACGCTCCGGGTTTCTATCATCCGGGCCGGTCTGGTCAGGTGCGGCAGGGACCGAAGATGGTTCTTGGTACGTTTGGCGAACTGCATCCGCGTGTTGCGCGGGCGCTCGGGCTGAGCGGGACAGTGGTTGCGTTCGAGGTCTATCTGGATCAGGTGCCGCAGCCGAAGGTAAAGCGGAAATCCGCGCCTGTTCTGTCGTCGTTGCAGCCAGTGCGGCGGGATTTTGCTTTTGTGGCCGGACCGGATGTGGAAATCCAGGCCGTTCTGAAGGCCGTCCGGATGGCGGATCGCAATCTGGTGCAGGATGTTCGGCTGTTTGACGTCTTCCAGGGCGGCAGCCTGCCGGAAGGGTATCGTTCGCTCGGCGTGGAAGTGGTCTTGCAGCCACAAAGCGAGAGTCTTACGGATACGCAGCTTGAAGCGGTTTCCAAATCGGTGGAAGCTGCGGTTCTCAAGGCAACAGGGGCTGTGCTGCGTCGATGAACTCTCTTCCAGAATCCGGATCTGACGGACAGTCTTCAGGGGATCCTTCCCAAAAGACCACGCCCTTGCCCCGTTACGGGCGGGTGATCTGGATTATGGCGGGTGAGGCCAGCGGGGACGTGATTGGCGCGCGCCTCATGCAGGCGCTTCATGCGCAGGACCCGTCTCTGGTGTTTGCCGGGGTCGGGGGCGGGCGCATGGAAGCGCTCGGGCTGCACAGCCTGTTTCCCATGAGCGATCTTGCGGTTATGGGGCTGGTCGAAGTTGTGCCCCGTCTGCGGCAGCTTTCACAGCGTCTGCTGGAAGCCGTGCAGGACATTGAGCTGCGCAAGCCGGATCTGGTCGTAACGATCGACAGCCCGGGCTTTACCCTGCGTCTGCTTCAGAAAATCGAGCGTTCGGGTATCAAGCGCGTTCACTATGTTGCGCCGCAGGTCTGGGCCTGGCGGGAAAACCGGGTCAAGGAATTCCCCGGGCTCTGGGACAGGCTGCTTTGTTTGCTGCCGTTCGAGCCGGAATGGTTTGCCAAACGTGGTCTTGAGGGGCGGTTTGTCGGGCATCCGGTGCTTCAGTCCGGTGTGCGGCAGGGCCATGCCCAGCGGTTCCGTCTGCGACACAATATACCGGCTCATGCGCCAGTTGTGATCCTGATGCCGGGTAGCCGACGCTCAGAAGCGCCCCGCCTTCTGCCAGTGTTCCGCAAGATGCTGGATATCCTTCGGGTGAAATATCCGGATATCTGTCCGGTTATCCCGGTGGCACCCGTTATTGCGCCGACGATCCGTCAGTTGATCCGTAAATGGCCGATCCAGCCGCATATCGTCACCGACATTCATGACAAGCATGATGCGTTTGCGGCCGCGCAGTGCGCGCTGACCAAGTCGGGAACGTCCACGCTGGAGCTGGCGATGGGCAATGTGCCGATGGCGGTGACATATCGCGTTAATCCGGTCACAGCGACGATTGCGCGCCGTCTGATCAAGGTGCCGCATGTGGCAATGGTGAACCTGCTGGCAGGGCGGGAAGTTGTGCCCGAACTGCTTCAGGAAAACTGCACGCCGAAGAAGCTGGCCGAGATGGTTTCAAGGCTTCTGAGCGATCCGCAGATGGCGGAAAAGCAGCGTATGGCGTTTGCGGATGTGCTCGACATGCTCTCGCCGCCTGTGGGAACGCCGGCGGATGCGGCGGCGGCCGAGATCATGGATCTGCTGAACGAGCCGGTGTCCCGGTCGTCCAGCATCTGAAAATCCTAGCGCAGGAAACCGACGAGGCGTTCGGCTTCCTGAACGATCGGTTCTGAAATACTGTTGGCGCGTTCGGCACCTGTGCGCAGGACCGAGAGGAGATGGGCCTCGTCCTGAAGCAGGCGCTGTGTTTCGCTGGCGACGGGAGCCAGACGCTCCACCAGCAGATCCGCGAGAGCGTTCTTGAACGGCCCGAATCCCTGACCGCTGAAGCGGGTGAGGATCGCCGCCGGTGTTTCATCCGACATTGCGGCATAGATCGAGACGAGGTTGCGGGCTTCCGGACGTTCGCTCAGGCCGTCCATTTCGCTGGGGAGCGGTTCGGAATCGGTCTTGGCGCGACGGATTTTGAGAGCGATGTCATCGGCCGTGTCGGTCAGGACGATCCGGCTCTGTTCTGACGGGTCGGACTTGGACATCTTCTTGCTGCCGTCACGCAGGCTCATGACACGGGCCGCGGCTGGCGGGATGAAGGCTTCGACCTGCGGGAAGAACTCCACGCCCATGTCATGATTGAATTTCTGGCCGATGTCGTTGGTGAGCTCGATATGCTGGCGCTGGTCTTCACCTACAGGCACGCGGGTTGCGTGAAAGGCAAGAATGTCTGCGGCCATCAGGTTGGGATAGACATACAGCCCGGCCGAATGGTTTTCGCGGTTTTTCCCGGCCTTGTCCTTGAACTGCGTCATGCGGTTGAGCCAGCCAAGGCGCGAGACGCAGTTGAAAATCCAGCCAAGGCGGGCATGGGCACTGACGGCGGACTGGTTGTACAGGCGTGTCGGCTCGATACCGGCCGCAAGGAGGCAGGCCGTTGATCCGAGCGTCTGTTCGCGCAGGGTCTGTGGGTCCCAGGGCATGGTGATGGAATGCAGGTCCACCAGACAGAAGACGCAGTCATGGTCCGCCTGCAGTGTGACCCAGTTGCGGATTGCTCCGAGATAGTTGCCCAGATGGGGAATGCCGGTTGGCTGGATGCCGGAAAATACGCGCTGCATGGGTTCTGTCTTCAGTTTTTGAAAAAAGGGATCAGGAGAGGGGACGGATGGCGGATCATCGGACGGGCGTCTGGAGGTCCAGCTTATGACGTTCCTGAAGGACATCCGTGGCGGACATCGGATGGGCCCGGGCGGCTGCAATGTCGGCGGCGGTGAACGTGGGCGCTCCGGACGGCATTTCCTGACTTGCGACGAATGTCAGGATGCGTGCGATCTCATCATCGGGAAGACGATGGAAGGACGGCATGGAGTTGTTGTAGTGAGCGCCTCCGGCCGTGATGGAGCCGTCCAGACCGTAGAGCAGGACATCGACAAGGTAGTGATGACCGGCGGGTGTCTGTGCGATGGGGCCGACACGCCCGAAAATGGGGGCGATTTCAGAAACCTGACCATGGCCGCCATGATGGCAGATACTGCATTCATTGGAGTATTCGCGCGGGGCCTGGACACGATTTTCCCACGCATGGCCGACCACGAAGACAATCACCATGAAAATGGCGAGAAACAGGGGAAGCCGGACAGCGGGGTCAATTCTGATCACAGTGTCGTTGTCGCATTTTCAGGGGCGTTTCAGCAAGCGCGGGCTTGGCAAAACGGTTGGAATAGGGCTGATGGCGCTATCGGAAGGAGCCATCATGACTGTCAGGGGACGTCTTGTACTGTATGTGGGACCCATGTTTGCGGGCAAATCCGCGCATCTGATTGCTGCGGCAAAGAGGCAGACAGACGTTCTGGCGCTCAAGCCCGGTTTTGATACCCGCGATGGTTCGGAACTGGTGAGTCGCGACGGATCACATCTGGCTGCTGTTTCCGCGAATGCCTGGCCTGCGGATGCGGACCGCTACAGTCATATCGTTCTGGATGAGGGGCAGTTCTGGGTCGCGCCGCATTATGAGGGTGATATCGTTCAGGATATCCGCGCCGCACGTGCGCGGGGTGCGGATGTAACGGTCGGGGGGCTTGATACGGATTACCGGCGTGTGCCGTTCGACGTCATGACGCGGCTGATGGACGAGGCGGACGAGGTCATTGAGCTGACCGCACGCTGTCATGTCTGTGGGGCACCTGCGGCCTGGACCGCGAAGACCTACGAGACGGGACATTTGCTGGAGACCGGCGATCAGGAACTGTATGAAGCGCGCTGCGATGCGCACTGGACTCTTCCGGACCGGCCCTGAAGACTGATCCGGAAGAGAGGGGGTGGCAGCTTTTACTGCTGGCTGCCGCCACCGCCGTTATTGACGCCCAGAAGGCGGATCTTGAAGATCAGCGGGCTGTTGGACGGGATGATGCCCATCGAGCGCTTGCCGTAGCCGAGATTTGGCGGGAGGTAGAGCATCCACTCGTCACCCACATGCATCATGGGCAGCGCTTCGAGCCAGCCCTGCACGAGGCCGTCGAGCGGCATTTCCATATAGGCGCCGCTGCCATGCTGGTCAGAGCTGTCGAAGATGCCGCCATCGGGGAGGCGGCCTTCATAGATGACCATGATGGTGGAGCCATGATGCGGGCTTTCACCATCCTTGGGGCCCGACTGGAGAACCTTGTAGGACAGGCCGTCCGGCAGGGTCTTGACGCCGGGCTGAGCATGGATTTTTGCCATGAACTGCTCGGGCGTCAGGTCGGAATCATCCACCTGCTTGTGGCCACCGGCGCACCCTGTCAGGGCGAGGGCGCCACACAGGGCGAAAGCGGATGTGAGACGGATCAGACTGGTCATGGTCCCCCGGGGAGTCAGTTGAGAAATCAGAGCGTGCCACCACGACGGCCGATCTGGCCGCCGAGCCGCAGGCGCAGGGCGTTGAGCTTGATGAAGCCCTGGGCATCCTGCTGATTATAGGCGCCTTCGTCGTCCTCGAAAGTCACGACGCGGGTATCATACAGGCTGTGCGGGCTTTCACGACCCACGCAGGTGACGTTGCCCTTGTACAGGCGCATGCGGACACGGCCGGTCACGGAATGCTGGCTGGTGTCGATGAGGGCCTGAAGCATCCGGCGCTCGGGCGAGAACCAGAAACCGTTATAGATGATCTCGGCATAACGCGGCATGATGCTGTCCTTGAGATGGGCAGCTTCGCGGTCGAGCGTGATGCTTTCGATGGAGCGGTGCGCAGCCAGCAGGATCGTACCACCCGGCGTTTCGTAGATGCCGCGGGACTTCATGCCCACGAAGCGGTTCTCCACGATATCGAGACGGCCGATGCCGTTGTCGCGGCCCAGTTCGTTGAGGCGGGTCAGGAGGGTGGCCGGGGTCATCTCGACGCCGTTGATGGCGACCGGGTCACCGCTGACGAAATCGATGGCGATTTCGGTCGCGACGTCGGGGGCGGCTTCCGGCGAGATGGTGCGCTGGAAGACGATTTCCTCGGCGGCAATCGACGGATCTTCCAGCAGCTTGCCTTCGGAAGAAGAGTGTAGAAGATTCGCATCCACGGAGAACGGGGCTTCGCCGCGCTTGTCCTTCGTGACGGGGATCTGGTTCTCTTCGGCGAAAGCAAGGAGCTTCGTGCGGGACGTCAGGTCCCACTCACGCCATGGAGCGATGACCTTCACGTCCGGCTTGAGCGAATAATAGCCCAGCTCGAAGCGGACCTGATCATTGCCCTTGCCGGTTGCGCCATGGGCCACAGCGTCGGCGCCGACGGCTTCGGCGATTTCGATCTGGCGCTGTGCGATCAGCGGACGGGCGATGGAGGTGCCCAGCAGGTACTGGCCTTCATAGAGCGTGTTGGCCCGGAACATCGGGAACACGAAATCCTTGACGAAGGTTTCGCGCAGATCCTCGACGTAGATTTCCTTGACGCCGAACATCTCGGCCTTCTTGCGGGCCGGTTCCAGCTCTTCGCCCTGGCCGAGATCGGCCGTGAAGGTGACGACCTCGCAGTTATAGGTTTTCTGGAGCCAGCGAAGGATAACCGAAGTGTCCAGGCCGCCAGAATAGGCGAGCACAACTTTCTTGACGTCCTGGTGGGCACTCATAACGGTGTGGTCCTTGGTGTGTTTCGTTTGTGAAGCGTTTCTAGCATTTTGGCAGACAGAGGGAAACCGGGCGAATGGCCCGGTTCCAATGTCAGGCCTCGCCGGTCGTTGTGCGGCGTTGACGTTCGCTTTCGGTCTTGAGCTGACCGCAGGCTGCCAGAATATCCTGTCCGCGGGCTGCGCGGATGGGGGAGGCAAAGCCCGCCTCCATTACGATATTGGCGAATTTTGCGATCTGCGCGCGGCTGGAAGGCTGGAAGTCCGAGCCGGGCCAGGGGTTGAACGGGATAAGGTTCACCTTGGCCGGGAGGTCGCGGATCAGGCGGACCAGTTCGCGGGCGTCGGCCTCGCTGTCGTTCACGCCACGGAGCATGATGTATTCAAACGTGATGCGGCGTGCGTTGGAGGCGGCCGGATAGCGGCGGCAGGCGGCAATCAGGTCTTCGATCGGGTACTTGCGGTTCAGCGGGACGATCTGGTCGCGCAGTTCGTTTGTCACGGCGTGCAGGGAGATGGCGAGGTTGACGCCAAGCTCCTCGCCGCAGCGGTCCATCATCGGGACGACACCGGATGTTGAGAGCGTGATGCGGCGGCGGGAGAGCGCGATGCCCTCGCCATCCATAACGATCCGCATGGCCTTGGCGACGTTTTCGTAATTGTAGAGCGGCTCGCCCATGCCCATCAGCACGATGGTGGAAAGGTGGCGTGGCATGTCCGAACTGGGGCTGGGCCACTCGCCGTAGCTGTCACGCGCCGCCATGAACTGGCCGACGATTTCGGCAGGGCCGAGATTGCGGACAAGCTTCTGTGTGCCGGTGTGACAGAAGGTGCATGACAGAGTGCAGCCGACCTGCGACGAAATACAGACGGCGCCGCGATCTTCACGCCGATCCGGAATATAGACGGTTTCGGCTTCCTGACCGTCGCGGAAGCGGAAGAGGAACTTGCGCGTCTCGTCCACGGAGGTCTGTTCGGTCGCGGTCGTAGGGCGGCTGACGACGAAATGTTCGGCGAGCTTGGCCTGCATCGGCTTGGCGATGGTCGTCATGGCCGAAAAATCGGTGGCACCCTGATGGTAAATCCAGTGCCAGAGCTGTTTGGCGCGGAAAGGCTTCTCGCCGATATCCGTCATGAGCGCGGCCAGCTCTTCGCGGGACAGGCCCACCAGATCACGGCGGCCATCCGCCATCCGCGCTTCAGGCGGCGCAAACAGGGCGGATTTCGCGTGAATGCGCGCGCGCTCGGCAGCGTTCAGATCGTCGGAGGCGACGGAATTGATTCGGGGGCGGATATCGGGATGGATTACGGCTGTCATGGCGGCGGACCCATAGCACGGGGAAGACCCGCAGTTCCAAAGGAAAAGCGCGCTCTTCCCCGGAAGACTATTCCGCGGCGGGCTGGACCGTACCGGTTTTTCTGGCTGCGATCAGGAACTCGCGATTGCCTTCGGGGCCGGTAATGGGGCTGGCCTCGATCCCGAGGATCTCCCAGCCGGGGAGGGCGGCGAACCATTCCCGGATTTCTTCGCAGACGCGCTCATGGACTGCTGGATCGCGGACGACGCCTTTTGCGCCGACTTCTCCGCGTCCGGCTTCGAACTGCGGCTTGATGAGTGCGACGGCCCAGGCATCTGGGGTCGTGAGTTCAAGGGCTGCGGGCAGGACGGTGCGCAGGCCGATGAAGCTGGCGTCGCAAACCACGATTCCGGCTGGTTCGGGGATCTGTTCGGCGGTCAGGGCGCGGGCGTTCGTCTTTTCCATGACTACGACGCGCTCGTCCGAACGGATTTTCCAGGCAAGCTGGCCGTGTCCGACGTCCACGGCATAGACCTTCGTCGCGCCGTGGGTCAGCAGAACGTCCGTGAAGCCGCCGGTTGAGGCGCCGACGTCAATGGCAATCCGGTCCTTCGGGTCCAGCCCGAAATGCTCGATGGCATGGATCAGCTTGAGGCCGCCACGCGATACCCAGGGATGGTCCTGCCCCTTGAGGGCGAGGGGGGCGTCTTCGGAAAGCTGGTCACCGGCCTTCGCGATCCGGCGGTCACTCGTATAAACGAGTCCTGCCATGATCAGGGCCTGCGCCCGTGTCCTGCTTTCGACCAGCCCCCGGTCAACGAGGAGCTGGTCGGCGCGGCGTTTGGCCATCAGTCGCTCAGGCGGACTGCTGGGCGACTTCGACGCCCAGTGCTGCTGCCGCGACATGCACGATGTTCGGCGCGGTCAGGCCGGCTTCCTCGTACTGTGCGTCCTGCGTGTTGTGATCGATGTAACGATCCGGCAGGGCGAGCGGGCGGAACTTCACCTTGTCCAGCAGGCCGGTCTCTGCAAGGTGCTGAACGACGAGGCTGCTGAAGCCGCCAATGGCGCCTTCTTCAAGCGTGATGAAGACCTCGTGCTGGCTGGCCAGCTCTTCAACGAGCGCCTTGTCGATCGGCTTGGCGAAGCGGGCATCGGCGACCGTGACCGGAACGCCCTGTGCGGCCAGTTGATCGGCAGCGCGCAAGGATTCGTGGATACGCGGGCCAAGCGACAGGATGGCGACGCCACCACGGGCGTTGGGTGCGCGGCGGGCTTCACGCACGATGCGACCCTTGCCGATTTCCAGAACTTCGCCCTTTTCCGGCAGATCGAGGCCAATGCCGCTGCCGCGCGGATAGCGGAAGGCGATCGGGCCGGCATCATATTCGCAGGCTGTGGCCGTGGCGTGGAGCAGCTCGATTTCGTCGGACGGTGCCATGACAACCATGTTCGGCAGGCAGCACAGATAGTTCAGGTCGAAGGCACCGGCATGGGTGGCGCCATCGGCACCGACCAGACCGGCGCGGTCGATGGCGAAGCGGACCGGCAGGTTCTGCAGGGCGACGTCATGGACAACCTGATCGTATGCGCGCTGCAGGAACGTCGAATAGATCGCGCAGAACGGGCGCAGACCTTCGGAGGCGATGCCTGCGGCGAAGGTGACGGCGTGCTGTTCGGCAATGCCGACGTCGAAGAAGCGGTCCGGATAGGCCTTGGCGAAAGCGTTCAGACCCGTTCCGGACGGCATGGCGGCGGTGATCGTGACCAGCTTGTCGTCGGTCTTGGCGCGGCGCATGAGCTCACGACTGAAGATGGACGTGTAGCTTGGCGGACCGGCCGGGGCCTTCTTCTGCTCGCCCGTGACGACGTTGAACTTGCTGACGGCGTGGTACTTGTCACCAGCGGCTTCAGCGGGTTTGTAGCCGCGGCCCTTCTCGGTGATGATGTGCAGCAGGATCGGGCCCTGATCGTCGGCATCGCGCAGGTTGCGCAGGATCGGCACGAGCTGGCTCATGTCGTGGCCGTTGACGGGGCCGACATAATAGAAGCCGAGTTCCTCGAACAATGTGCCGCCCGTGATCATGCCGCGGGCATATTCCTCGGCGCGCTTGGCGGTGCGCTCGATCTTGCCCGGAAGACGCTTGGCGACCTTGCCTGCGAGATCGCGCAGGCTGAAGAACTGGCGCGAGGACATGAGGCGGGACAGGTAGTCCGACATCGAGCCGACCGGCGGGGCGATCGACATCTCGTTATCGTTCAGCACCACGATCAGACGGTTCGCACCGGGGCCTGCGACCGCAGCGTTGTTCATGGCTTCATAAGCCATACCAGCCGAAATCGAGCCGTCGCCGATCACGGCGATGACGTTGCGTTCGTGATAGCTCGGATCTTCTTCCGCGCGCAGGTGATGCGCCACGGCCATGCCGAGGCCAGCCGAGATGGACGTCGAGGAATGAGCTGCGCCGAACGGGTCGTATTCGCTTTCCGCGCGACGGGTGAAGCCGGACAGCCCCTCGGGCTGACGCAGGGTGCGGATGCGGTCGCGGCGGCCCGTCAGGATCTTGTGCGGATAGGCCTGGTGCCCGACGTCCCAGATGATGCGGTCGTCCGGTGTGTTGAACACGGCGTGCAGGGCAACGGTCAGTTCGACCACGCCGAGGGATGCGCCCAGATGGCCGCCCGTGGTGGAGACAGCGTCAACGGTTTCCGAGCGCAGTTCGTCGGCGAGCTGCTTGAGCTGGTCGACGGACAGGTTCCGCATGTCGGCAGGGAAGCGGACGCGATCCAGTTCGGGATAGCGGCCATAGGTGGGAATCGTGGAGGACTTCTTGCTCATGGGATCAGTTCCTGCGCTCGACGACATAATCTGCCAGTGCCCTGAGGGCGTCGGCCTGTGCACCGAAAGATGAAAGAGCCTCCCGGGCCCGGTCGCTCAGGCGACGGGCTTCGGCGCGGGCACCATCAATGCCGAGCAGGGAGACATAGGTTGACTTGCCGCTGGCTTCGTCCTTGCCAGCGGTCTTGCCGAGTTCCTCGGCGGTGGCTGTGGAATCCAGAACGTCATCGGCGACCTGAAACGCCGTGCCAAGATCGCGGCCATAGGCGACGATGGCGGCGCGGCGGGCGTCGTCCACATCGGCGAGGATGGCGCCGGACTCGGCGGCATAGCGGATGAGGGCACCGGTTTTCAGGGCGTGCAGACGGCGGACCTGATCCAGCGGGAGGGCGCGGCCTTCGCCACGGATGTCGATGACCTGACCGCCGACCATACCTGCCGACCCGGAGGCCTGTGCAAGGGCGAGGGCCAGATTGGCGCGGACCGTCGGATTGGCACTGGTTTCGGGTTCGACGAGAATTTCGAAGGCGCGGGTCTGAAGGGCGTCACCGGCCAGAATCGCGATGGCTTCGTCGAACTGCTTGTGCGTGGATGGCTGGCCGCGCCGCAGGTCGTCATCGTCCATGGACGGCAGATCGTCATGCACCAGCGAATAGGCGTGGAGCAGTTCAACCGATGCGGCGACACGCAGGGCCGCCTTGCGGTCGGCACCGAACAGCGTTGCCACTTCGACGGCCAGAAAGCCGCGCAGACGTTTGCCGCCGCCGAGGGCCGCATAGCGCATGGCATCGAGAAGAACGGACTCGTCTCCCGGCACCATAGGCAGCAGGGTGTCGATCGTGCTTTCGATTTCGGAACAGGCGCGGGCGAGCGCGTCTTTCAGGGAAACAGACGTGGTAGGGGCATTCATCGGCCGGACTCTCCGGTATCGGCAAGAGGCTCCGTGCCTGTCGTGCCGTCATCGTTCTGCACGATGGCGCGGACACGCATCTCGGCCTCTCCCAGCTTCGCGTCACAGTGTCTGCGCAGGGCAGCACCGCGTTCATAGGCGGAAATAGCGTCCTCGAGCTTCATCTGGCCGCCTTCAAGGCCGCGGACGATCCTCTCCAGTTCGGAGAGAGCATCCTCAAAAGACATGGCATCAATGGGTTCGGGCATGAAAAGCCTCAAGGCACACTTTGGAACAAGGTAGCGAGGGGATTACAGGCAGAAGACAGGTTTTGCCAGCCCCGAGCATGGGAACGCTGGAGTTTCTTCAGGAGGGTGACGTTTCTGCACGTCGCCGGATCATGAAGGAAAGCACGCCTGCGGTGTCCGTAAACGCAATGAGCGCATGGCCGGTTTCGCGGCAGTAGGACTGGAAATCCGCCACGGAGGCACGGTCTGTCGCGAGGATGCGGAGCTTCGCACCTGGCGGCATGTCGCGAAGGGCGCGGTTGGCCTTGAGGACGGGCATCGGACAGGCCAGGCCGCGCAGATCAAGGAGTGTTTCTGTCTGGGGAGCGCTCATGGGGCATGATTATGCGCCTATCCGCGAGGGGGGCCAAGGCGGGTTTTCCTGTGCCGGATGGTGGTTTTAAGGTTTTCGTTGATAAACGGTGTGTTTGTTTCTATATTAATGGCTTAATGCCACAGAAAGCGTTCCTCTCGGGGAGCGCTTTTTTTTATTTGGGGGACGGCATGTCGGACAGGGAAGGCCTGACGATCAGTCTGGCTGATGGAAATGAGAGACGCGCTTATACGCTGCGGATGCTTGAGGACCGGGTGTTGCGGCTGGAGACGATCGCGGGGGGGCTTTCGGATCGGTACGAGGAACTGCGCAACGAGATGCGGCAGGAAATCTCGTCGCTGCGGGATCAGATGAAGCTGCTGGAGACGAAGGTCGACGAGGGAAATCGTGTCGTCAACGGGAAGCTGGACCGCCTGATCGGGGGGCGGGCGGTCATTACGGGGATCATCACGCTGCTGACGTCCATTCTGGGGACGGGCATGGTGCATTTTGCCCTTTCCCTGAGCACAAAGTGAGGGAAGTGGGCATGAGTGGAATTGATGCAGGCCAGCTCAAGCATCTGGTCGTGGCCCCGGCTCTGGCGGCGCTGGGACTTGATGGGGATGTTGCGGTCAATCTGGTGACGGGGACGGCTCTGGCGGAAAGCAGGGGAACTTATGTCCGGCAGATCGGTGGCGGCCCGGCTCTCGGGCTATGGCAGATGGAGCCTGCGACGCATGACGACTGCTGGGTCAATTTTCTGTGTTATCCGGTCGGAAAGCGGTTCGAGCGGATTCTGCAGGGGATGCTGTCGCAGGATCTGCCGAGGAGTGCGCAGCTTGTCTCAAACCTGAGATATGCGTCCGCGATGGCGCGCATCCGATATTACAGGGTCTCGGCGCCCTTGCCGTCGACGAGCGATCCGGCGGCTCTCAGCCAGTTTCACAAACAGTATTACAACACGGCTGCAGGCGCGGCGGACCCGGTTGGCAATATCCCGTATTTCCGGCAGGCGGTCACGGTCTGAAGGGGAAGGAGCGGTGTCGGGGAATGTATGCATCACGCTCCCGACACCGCATGAGTGTTTAAACCGGTTTAATATGACCGAATAGTGGCAAGGGGTACCGGAAAATGGAGCAGTTCAGGTAGAGAGAGTAGAAAGAGGAAGCATTCGGGTGGACAGGTCGCCTTTGAACGTCGTGCTGCCGGTATGTGTAAGGGAGAGGCCACGATGAAGCGAGACGCTTCCGCCCATGGCGATCCAGCGGCGACAGAAGGCGAAATCTTCAGAAAGATAGGTTCGGGTCTCGGGGTCGATCAGGCAGTCGAACAGGGCATAGGCGTCCGAGGTGCGCGCATCGGGGCTGTTGCCTTCGGTCCGGGCGTCGATGCGGCTGTATCGGGTTTGCGGATAATGGGCGATCATGTCGAGAACCATCTGGCGCGTCATGAGCATGAATCCGGTTCCTATATAGGAGACCGTTGCGATTTCGCCCGGTGCGGTTCCGTCATGAAGTGCTGTGCAGTCACCGACATAACGCAGGCTGGCCGTGGCTGCGGGTTCTCCGGCGGCGATGAAACGGTCTGTATCCTTGTCCCAGTAATGGGATTTTAGAGGATAGCCCCCCCCGATGAGGGGGCGGTCCGCTTCCAGAAGCGCAAGAATATCGGTGATGGAGAAACCGATGTCGCTGTCGATGAAAAGAAGATGGGTCGCATCGGTCATGGTCACGAACTGATGCAGCAGCGTGTTCCGTGCCCGTGTGATGAGGGCATCGCTTCCGATGGTGGAGAGCGTGAGCTGGAGTTCGTGGGCAGGCGCGGCGGCCATGCAGCCGATCAGGGACTGCATGTAGCTCAGGGTGACAGTGCCCCCGAAACAGGGTGTGGCAATGAAGACGTGGCGCGGTGCGGCAGGGCTGGAAGTCATATGAGGCAGCCTGCCCGGAAATCATGAAGAAAGAGCTAAAAACCGCGCCTTAAAGTCTTCAGGCGCCCATATGGGCCTGAAGGATCATATAAAAGATGAAGGCTGCGTCCAGGCCGAGAACGATGGGCGTCAGGCGCTGGAACTGGCGCGTGGCGATGGCGAGCGCGGTATAGATCAGCAGGCCGCAGGACAGGCTCAGCATGAAATTGCCTGTAACGCCTGCGATGAGCAGCATCGTCAGGGGCGGAATGGCTTCTGCGGGTGTTTCCGCGACCCGGCTGAGGCTGCCTAACATGTTCAGTCCGACGAGAATGAGCACGGGAGCGGTGGCGATCGCGGGAATGGCGGTGATGAGCGGCCAGAAAACCGATGACAGGGCGAACAGGACAGCGACGACCAGTGCGCTCAGGCCCGTGCGACCACCCGCTTCAACGCCTGCGAGGCTCTCGACATAGGCGGAAACAGTACAGGTTCCGAGCGAGGCGCCGATGATGCTCGCGGCACCGTCGGAGCCAAAAGCGCGATGGTCGAGGGCAGGTTTCTCGACGGTTCCGTCCAGACCAGCGCGGTGGGCGACGCTCATCATGGTCGCGGTCGCGTCAAAGAAATCACTCAGCAGGAAATACAGCGTGATGGGAACGAGCAGGCCGAGATGGGAGAAGTACTCGTGGAAATCGAAGGGGAGGAACAGATTGGTCGGGTAATGCGGCCAGTCCAGAAGCTGTGCTGGTAGATGCGTGATCGGGCCGGAGGGTGTCTGGATGAAGAGGCCGGCCACGGTGATGGCCAGAATGGCGATGAGCAGACCTGCCGGGACGCGCAGCACGACCAGAATAGCGCTCAGGACAACGCCAGCCATGCTGAGCAGGACCGAGGGGTTGCTCAGGGCGCCGAAAGTCAGACCCTCAGGGGAAGGGATGGCGATGCCGCCTGTGGTCAGGCCGATCCGGGCAATGAAGGCGCCGAGAGCGATCTGGATGCCGAGGACGATCGAGGGCGGAAAGCCGCGGATGATGCGCTGGCGGATCTGGCTCAGGGATAGGGCCGTGAAGCACAGTCCGCTGAACAGGACGACCGTGAAGGCCGTACGCGGACTGACATGAGCCTGCTGAACGACGACCTGCGCGAACAGAACATTGCTGCTCATGGCGGGGGCGAGAGCAATCGGAAGCCTCGCCCAGAGCGCCATCAGAAGCGTACCGGCGACGGCTCCGGCGATGGTCGTCATGACCATATCGTGGCGGTCCAGACCGGCCGCCGAGAGGATGGCGGGGTTGACGGCCACGATATAGGCCATGGCCCCGAAAACCGTCAGTCCGGCAATGACCTCACGCGGGATCGTTGAACCACGGGCCGTGATATGGAACCAGCGGTCGAGTCTGGATAGCAGCAAGCGGACGCTCCGGGGGCAGGGAATGGCTGGCCCAAGCTATAGTCAAAAAAGCCGCTCCTGCCACGGGCCGGAACATATCTTTTCATTTCGGGTTCGATTTTTTCTCCCAGGCTTTGCGGACTTCAGCCGGTGTCAGGCGACGATGGGCGGTTTTTGCGTGTTTGCCCGTCGCATTCGATGCTGGCTTTGAGACGCTACTCGGGCCTGTTCCTGTGGTTTTTCCGGGTGCGATGCCAGCGGCAGGATGTTCGTTGGCTTCCAGAACGGCTTTCTCGCAGGCCGAGCCTTTGCCAACGCCGAGCTGGATCGTCGGGATGAGGGCTGCGGGCGGGAAGACGATGCCGAGGCCCACTGAGGCGGCGACACGTCCAATCAGTTCCGCGCCGGGAAGGATCGTCGGGCTTTTCATGGAGCCGAAGATATGGACCGCGCCGGGCAGGGACAGGATCTGTGGGCCGATGGAGCGGGTGGTGACGGCGTAGTCCAGCGTGTCCTTGTGGAAATTGACTGTTCCTGTGCCCATCGTGCGGGTGGTGCCGGTTTGCAGGAGCATCGAGTTGGTGTGCACGATGCCGTCCTTCAGCGGCAGGTCGGCCACGAGGCATTCAAGCTTTGAGCGGTCCGGGATTCCCAGTGCGGATAGGATGGCAGAGCCGAGTTTGAGGCCTAGAAGATCGGGCAGGAGGGCTGTAACGTCGCCGCCGCGGTCCAGAACGAGGGTTGTGCCACCGTCGCCGTTTTCCACGAGAGTAGCGACCGAATTACCGGTTGAGGTGAGCGTGACGTGACCGCCGATGGTGCCGTCGCCCTGAAACATGTCCTTGGACGTCATGATCCGGGACAGTGGCAGGCGTGAGACGTCGAGGCGGAAATTGGTGTGGAACTGTTCGTTTTTCGTGGGCTCAAGTGTTGCATTCGCGGAGATGGTGCCCGTACCGGTCGCAAAGGTCAGGTGCTTGAGGTCGATGGCGCCATCGTGGACGTTCAGTTCGGTATCGATATTGTCCAGAGGCCAGTTTTTGTTGCGGATGTGATCGCCGTGATAGGTCAGATGAACATTGGCGGCGTTGAGTTTCGGGACATTGATTTTCTTGTCCGGCAGAACGCGGGCGCTGGCTGGTTCCGCTTTTTTCGCCTCGCCGGGCTGTGCGCCGATGAAGCCGCCCAGATCCGCCAGATCGACCGAGTGTGAGTGCAGCGCTGCTTCCACGAAGATCGGCTTCTGATGTGGGTCAACATTGATGTCTCCGCCAATATCCGAAGAGCCCATATGACCCTCGAATTTCTGGAAACGGATTGCGCGGTCTGAGTAGGCCAGATTACCGGTGACGCTGTAGGCCGGGGTCTGCGGAATGGGGACGCCCGTCAGCGGGTAGAGGAGCGCCATGTCCGGACCCGCGAAATGCAATGCGAGATTGGTGCCCTGGAAATGGATCGGATCGTCGACCGTGCCACGGAGCGTGACATAGGTCGGGCCGTTGGCGAGGCGCCCGTCGATCGGATAGGGGTGTGTTGCATCCGTCAGGCCGAGAAGCGCGCCGCCCACGATATGTCCCGTAATCGGAGCCTGTGCGTAACGGCCCTTGAGATCGATGACGAGATGGCCTTCGTCGCCGTCTTTGGGGGCTTCGGTATGGATGAGGACATGCATGTCCGTCTTGAGTTTTGCGAGAGCCAGACGGATGTCGCCGTCATTGATTTCGATCTTGCCAAGCTTGGGCAATGTCGTTGGGGACGATGAGGATGTCTGTGAGGATGTGTCGGAAGAGGATGTGAAGCTGTAGTTGTTTGTCCCGTTGAGGAGCGAGACGATATCGCCTTTGGGCGTGTCGGCGCGGATCAGCGGCAGGGAGAGGCCACCGCCTGTCAGGTAACGCCAGACATCGACGGTGACAGTGATCGCTTTGGCGGAAGCGAAATCGTCTTTTTCCTTCTCGAAGCCTTCCGGCTGAGCGATTTTAAGATCATCGACGGTGACTGTGGTCTTGAAACCGAGGCCGACATGCAGATGCGCGATGCTGACCGGGCGGTGCAGCGCTGCGGTGGCTTTGCGGTCGATATAGGGAACGAACCAGTCCCACTGCCAGACCAGAATCAGAATGATGATTGCGGCCACCAGCGTTCCGAGCGCACCGCCGACAGTTTTCAGAAGCAGACGTCGTTTTTCCGGTTTCGGGGAATTTCCGTCTCAAGGGGACGGCGGCCGGGGTGGGGTGCTGCTCAACGGGGTGGTCTCCGAAATCCGGGGGCGTGTCAGAAAGAATATGTTCGTTGCAAGTCACTCTAA
>CALFLO010000044.1 GCA_937880175.1 uncultured Gluconobacter sp. | reverse complement strand
AAGTAAGCGTCCGACGATCGCACGATTGACGGCAGCATTTGTCTCATGTCGGACGTAAGTCGAGCTATTTGAGATTACGGAGACGGTACGCGAAAACGCGCGGGTCTGGCTGGGGAGAACGTGTTGGTGATTATTAAGACCCAAGCTGAAAATGCCAGATTTCTTTCGGAAGCCCGATACGTGGATCACTACCTCATCAAGCGAATACGTTGTTCGTAACAGAACCTTCGAGAGGTGAAAAATAGTATCAATCTTCGATAAAGGAGGCAGATCTCATTGATCTGAAGTCAAAACAAAACTATCGTACTGTATGACGCCAACGTCAGGAAAATATGACTATGCCCCAGTTCCGCATGCTATATCATTTTCTCGCTTTGGGTACCTGTTCTGCATTTCTGACTGCGGCAGCACCGCCACCCTTTCTGGCGACGTACATCCATAATGGTAATTTCGAAGCTGGTGATTACGCATTTATCCGCGGGGCCTTTGCCGGGGCATCGACACAACAGCTTGCCAACTGGAAAGCCCTTCAGGCTTACGGCACATTGTGTATGAAAGAGGCTGCTCATTCGGAAAACGAAGAGCTGAAAAAACTCGGGGTTAATGCTCAGGTTGATGAAGAAAGAGGTTATCAGGATCATCTGTGCACTCAGATCGCGTTTGCGTCCGATGTGCCCGCAAATTTCAAAACCTGGGATGCTTTTCACGATGCATTGGCTCGCAGTCAACCTTACTTCGAGACTTATAAATCAGCCGTAAACATGGCCGTCCGAAGCTTGGACAGCGATGCCAATAAAGACACGTTCGAGGAGCAACTTACTCTTCACACTGTGCCGGACCAGATGTGGCGGTTTGTCATGATGGGCGCCGCACTAAACGACGTATCAGGCATTGATGCAGCAACTCGGTCGGCTTTGCGTATGCAGAGCATTCTCGAGGGAGTTAATGTTGATTGGGTCAACAGTCATTGGGGGCGGCACATTCTGGAAACGCAGGGATGGTCTCCTGCGATCAAAGCTGGCCGAAAGCCGGCAATGCTCATGTGGTTGCTGGTCCAGCACGCCGATGAGGATCCAGCCTTTCAAGTCATGGCACTTCGAAAACTCGAACCTCTGGCGAAGTCGGGTCAGTTTTCGAAGCAGAATTATGCTCTCTTGTCTGATCGCGTAATGCTCGCGACGACAGGAAAACAACACTATGGATCGCAACTGTCCTGTCGTGATCATCAGCTGGCTCCTTATTCGATGGATAAGGGTGGTGACAACTCGAAAATACTTGATGCCAGACGCTCGGAGATGAACCTTCCACCCGAAGCAGCTTACATTGAACACTTTCGGAAGAGTTTCCCTCAGGGCTGCTAAGTCAAATTGAGATCACGCTATATCCTGAAACCTAAATGGTAGCGATAATACCTTTAATAAAAGTGGCGTTTCTACTGTTCTCTTTCGACATACATAGGAGAGAAAGTACAATTCGACAGTCTTCAAAAGTATTTAATAGATGGAAAATTATATAATTATTAAGTATTAACCTAAAAAACAACCAATTTCAGTCCAAAATATTATTCGTTGGCGCTTCGGGGGAATGGAAGCAGTTCGCCAATGCGGCCTGCTGGATACCCTTCGATCATGCGCGTCAGCACATCGCGCAGCCAGGTAAATGGTTCGATCCCATTGAGCTTGGCTGTTTCGATTAATGACGCCACGATCGCCCACCGGTTAGCGCCGCCCTCGCTGCCCGCGAATAGAGCATTCTTACGGCCAAGCGTGACAGGTCGGATGGCCCGTTCCACCGGATTGGTGTCGAGATCTATGCGTCCGTTCTCGATAAACCGCGCAAGATCGTCCCAGCGGTTCAACGCGTAGCGGATCGCCTCTGCCAGTCTTGCGCGAGAGGGCAGTAAAGCCAGTTTTTGCCGAAGCCAGATCTCCAGCGCCTCAACACGCGGTCGACTGTGCTCCTGCCGAAGGGTTCGTCGCTGATCGGGCGGCAACCCCCGAAGGGATGCCTCAATCTCATACAGAGACCGGATCTGCACCAAAGCCTCGGTTGCGATTGGTGATCCGGTCTGGTGCAGCTCATAAAACTTACGGCGCGTGTGTGCCCAACAGGCTGCCAGATGGACTGTTCCGTCTCGCGTCAGCTGCTCGAACCCGGCATAGCCGTCGACTTGCAGAATGCCGCGATAGCTCTCCAGATGGCGTGCCGGCCAGACGGACATGCGATCCGGTGTCGCATAAAACACCACGGCTGGCGGGGTCGTGCCGCCAAAGGGGCGGTCGTCGCGTGTGTAGGCCCAGAGCCGTCCGGTTCGGGTGCGGCCTCGTCCTGGATCAAGAATGGGCAGTGGGGTGTCGTCCGCAAAGACCCGTTCTCCGGCACAGACATGAGTCATCAGCTGGTCGCGCAGCGGAGCCAGCCACCAGGCGGCGACCTTGACCCAGTCGGCCAGCGTGGACCGCGAGAGCGCGACACCGTGACGTGCCAATATCTGGCTTTGGCGATACAGCGGCAGGTGATCGCAATAGCGGCTGGTCAGCACATGCGCGATCAGGCCCGGAGTGGCGAGGCACCCTTCGGCGATGCGCTCAGGCGCTGGAGCCTGATGCAGGGTCCCGCAGGCGCGACACGCACATTTAGGCCGGTTGATCCGCACAACCCGCACCGAGGCCGGAACCCAGTCCAGCATTTCACTGGTGGTCATGCCTGCGTCGCGCAGTGCGCCGCCGCAAGACGGGCAGGCTGTCACGTCAGGCAGGATCGTCACATCCGTGCGCGGCAGGTGCTCTGGCAGGGCTTTGCTATGGGGTGGTTTGACAACCGGTGCAGCGCCGATATTTTCCGTGATGAGCGGGGAAAGCGGTGCCATGACCGGGGATTTTTCCGTTTCAGCCTCCAGTGTCAACAGGAGCTGGTCGGGTTCGAGTGTCTCGGCGCGACGACCGAACCTGGCGCGCTGGAATTCCCGGATGATCTGCCGCAAGCGGTCAATCTCGATCTGTCCCTCATCGACTGCGCCAGCCAGATCCCGCACCATGGTTTGCAGGGTGATCGGGTCAAACGGCAGGCTGTCGAGGGCGATCCGCATACCTATAAAATGCCAGTTTTCTGCGGGTTTGTACAAGAAAAATCGGCGCGTTTTACCCTGCCATCAGCATGCGTCGTGCAGGGGCCTGTGCCCGCCAGTCCAACCCTTCCAGAAGCATCGACAATCGGGCTGGGGTCAACAGAACTGTCGCTGGCTCTCCGGGGCTGGCCTGCGTGACCGGCCACGTAAAGATCCCCTGATCGAGGCGCTTGGCATACAGGCACATGCCGTTGCCATCGTGATACAGAAGCTTGATCAGTCCGGCCCTCCGGCCGCGAAACACAAACACATGCCCGCTGAACGGATCCGCCCGCAGCGTCTCCTGTACCAGCACCGACAACCCGTCGATCCCCTTGCGCAGATCGGTGTAGCCCAAGGCCACATGAACCCGGACATGGGGTGGGAGGCTGATCATCGGGGTGTCGCCAGAACATCAAGAATGGCCCGCAGCGAAGCGAGTTCAATCTGCACAGGGACGCGCAGGAAAGCACCGTTGGGCAAGCCGATCTGCATGTCTTGTCCAGAAGAAACAGGCCCTGTGGCGTTTACGTCGCGCAGTGGCGGGGGCGTTGTCGCTGTCGATAAAGACGCTGTCGCGTCGGAGGTCAGTTGCACGGTCGCGAAAAGTGGTGGTGGATCTGTAAGTGGTGCGGGCTGATGTGGGCCGGGGATCGGCTCGGCCAGTTCCTTGAGCCAGCGATAGAGCATGCTGGGAGCGAGGTTATGCGCCTTGGCGTATTTCCACGTGGACATGCCGGATTGCAGCAAATCCCACACAACGTCCTGTCGCTCGGCCTGGGTCCATTTGCGGCGCCGAAACTGACGATCCGATAGCAATTGAGCCATGATGACAGGGCGGTCACCCTCAAGGGACGATGAAGAGACGTCTCTCCAGTGTCCCTTGTCCCTGACCACAGGCGCTGACCGTTTTTCTGCGAGTGAGTCCTGCTCGTCTATCTGCTGAGTCATCCGAACCACCCAGCGGCGGAAACTCCGCGGCACCAACCCGTGCTCCGTGCAGTAGGCAGCGCCAGTCAGGCCGGAGGTCTGCCAGGCATCGTAATGCTGTTGCCAATACTCCCGGCCAAAACCCGCCACGTCGTCTCTCCTCCACACCGAATGTCGGGAAGAAAGCACAGCCTATTCGCCGCCGTCAGCGTGTCACGCTCGGACGCTTACT
>CALFLO010000043.1 GCA_937880175.1 uncultured Gluconobacter sp. | reverse complement strand
CGCCTGGGCGAGGACCACCACGACCCGGGGCGCCACCACGGCCGCCACCTGGACGACCACCCGAGGGCGGTCCCGAGCGACGACGTCCGCCACCGCCGCCACCACGGCCACCGCCCAGAACCGGCGGACGCTGCGTGGACAGTCGAGCCTCTTCGGAATGGAAGGGGTGATCCGTCACAACCGGAATGGGCTTGCCGATCTTCTTCTCGATATCCTTGAGCCATGCGCGCTGTTCGGCGTCACACAGCGAGACCGCACAACCTTCACGTCCGGCACGGGCAGTCCGACCGATGCGATGAACATAGGATTCAGGGACATTCGGCAGATCGTAGTTGAAGACGTGGCTAACCTCGTCAACGTCGATACCACGGGCAGCGATATCCGTTGCAACCAGCGCCTTGATGGCGCCGCTCCGGAAACCGGCCATGGCACGTTCGCGGGCACCCTGGGACTTGTTGCCGTGGATTGCTTCCGCGCGAATGCCGTTCTTGTTCAGGAACTCGGCGACCTTGTTGGCTTCATGCTTCATCAGCGTAAAGACCACGGCCCGGGCAACGCTCGGGCTTTCCAGCAGCATGAGAGCCGCATCTTTCTTGCTAGCCGAATCAACGAACATGACAGCCTGATTGATACGATCAACCGTGCTCGACTCAGGCGTGACCTGAACCGTAGCGGGGTCTTTCAGGAGCGAATGAGCCAGATCGCTGATGGAAGGCGGCATGGTCGCAGAAAACAGCAACGTCTGACGCTGCTTCGGAAGCAGGGCCATGATACGCTTGATGTCGCGCACAAACCCCATATCCAGCATCCGGTCGGCCTCGTCGAGAACGAGAATTTCGAGACTGGAAAGATCGATATATTTCTGCCCGATCAGATCAAGCAGACGACCCGGTGCGGCCACGAGAACATCGACGCCACGACGGGTGGCTTCAATCTGGCGCCCCTGCCCGACCCCACCGAACACGACGGCGTAAGAGAACTTCATGTGCCGTGCGTAGGCTGCGAAGCTCTCGCCAATCTGTGAGGCGAGTTCGCGCGTCGGAGCCAGAACCAGCGCCCGCACGCCCTTCGGGGGAGCAGGACGGCGGTTCGTAAAGATATGGTTCAGAATAGGCAGCGCAAAAGCTGCGGTCTTGCCTGTTCCGGTCTGGGCAAGGCCCAAAAGATCACGCCCCTCGAGCAGATAGGGAATCGCACCAGCCTGAATGGGCGTCGGCGTGATGTAACCCTCTTCCGCAAGAGCCTTCTGAATCGGCTCGGCAAGCTTGAGTTCGGCGAAACTGGTCATGGACCTCTCCTTTGAGACGGCAAGGTCATGCTCAGGCAACCGCACCGCTATATACCCTGCCCGACCAGCTGGTCGCAGGCATTCATGGCAAGCGACCCCTTTTCCCTGACGCGCCCGCAGATCCGGCCCCGAATAAAGGCCGGACGGAACGAAACCGACAGGATCACGAAGTCATCATCACACTTCAGCAGACTGGCTCTGAAGTGCCTGCTGGATGTAGGACAACACTTGTCCCATTGCAAGGAGACAGCACCCCCTCACCGAAAAAAGCCATTGGTATTTCTTGGGATTTTGCAATCAAGAGAAGCAGTCGTACTGAACCACTGCATCAAGAGGCAAAAATCCGCCGCGCGGCTTTGGTGATGATGCCTCACGCCCAAGCGCGACGAACATCACAATTTCATGATCTGATGGAAGATTAATGATCTCTCCCACCTGAGCGAAGTCAAAACCATCCATGGGGCAGGTCTGAAGCCCATGCGCCGATGCGGCCATCATCAGCGCGTAGGCTGCCAGACCACAGGAGCGGAAGCCTTCATCCCGTTGCACCTGTTCACGCCCCTCGTAATAGGAGCGGATCATCCCGACATAGCCATCCCGCACAGACTCGGGGGCGTCTTTCCAGTACCGGGCGGGATCCTTTTCCCAGGCCTTGATATCTGCGCACAGGACAATCAGCGCGGCACAATCCTCGACCTGCGGCTGATCCCAGGCAGCAGCCCGGATACGACGACGCTGCTCCTGATCCCGCACAACCAGAAAACGGTAATTCTGGATATTGAACGCCGTTGGTGCATGACGGGCCGCCTCCAGAATCGCCGTCAGTTCGGAATCGGCAATCCGATACTCCGGATCAAAATGCTTGGTCGCACGACGCGATGCGATGGCCTGAAGAATTTCGCTCATGATTCTGGAACTCCGCTCTGGCTGTTTTCAGGCCAGATCTGCGAGAGCAGAGTCAGGCCTGAAAATTCTAACCGATCCTCAGTCTAACCGGCTCTGGGCGCGAAGGTTGCGAAATACGAAAACGCGTCTCTCAGTGACCCGCGCGGCGGAGCAGGAACATGGCCTGCTCACCGAACAGGTTGGCAAGCCGGATGGAGCGGCGCCAGGGGGCGCGGGAGCCGTCTTCATCAATCGCCAGCCATTGCTGGATGACATATCCCTCCTCTTCGCAGAGCAGAAGAAAATCCCGGATCGTGCAGGGATGGATATTCGGTGTGGAATACCACGGCGTGCTCCACACGCTCGTCATCGGCATCCGACCAGTCGTCAACAGTTGAAGACGCAACCGCCAGTGGCCGAAATTGGGAAAGGATACAATGGCATAGCGGCCAATCCTCAACATCTGCCTGAGGACCTCGCGTGGCCGCTCCACAGCCTGTAGCGTTCGTTGCAGCACGACGTAATCGAACGTGTCATCGGGATAATCGGCCAGATCGTGATCGGCATCTCCATGCATGACTGGCAGGCCGTGCGCCACGGACTGTGTGACATTCTGCATGTCGATCTCGATGCCCCGCGCATCGCATGAGCGCGTGCGATACAGATAATCGATCAGGGTCCCGTCCCCGCTCCCGACGTCGAGAACGCGGGCACGGGGCGCAATCATTTCAGCAATGAGCCGCTGGTCCAAACGCATCAGCGTTCTCCCGCCATGAGGGCAGCGTGCTCGGCAGCACCGTTAATGAAGCCACGGATCGTCCGGTCCAGATCCGGCTCGTCCAGCAGGAAAGCGTCATGGCCGCGATCGCTTTCGATTTCGACGAAAGAGACGTTCGCCCCTGCCCGGTTGAGCGCCCGCACCAGAAGACGGGACTGGGACGTCGGAAACAGCCAGTCCGAGCTGAATGACACGACACAGAAACGGGTCTGGGACTGTCGGAACGGATTAGCCAGATCGCCGTCATGTTCCGCAGCCATGTCGAAATAATCCATCGCCCGCGTGATCGTCAGATACGAATTGGCATCAAACCGCCGGACGAACGTCGAACCCTGATGGCGCAGATAGCTCTCGACCTCGAACATTTCCCCGAACAGCGACGGACTGCTGGAAGCCGGCACAGCCGTCGCCGCCTCATGCCGCACCCGGCGCCCGAATTTCCGGCTGAGAGCCTCTTCGGACAGGTAGGTGATATGCGCCATCATCCGCGCCACACCAAGCCCACGGGCCGGAATGGCTCCGAAATCCCTGTAATGGCCGTCATGCCAGTCCGGATCGGCAAAAATGGCCTGCCGGCTGACTTCATTGAAAGCAATGTTCTGGGCCGAATGGAACGGAGAAGTCGCGATCGGCATGGCGGCAAACACGCGATCCGGGAAGTCCGCCGCCCATGTCAGCGCCTGCATTCCCCCCATCGAGCCGCCAATGACTGCGAAAAGACGATTTATCCCCAGATGATCGATCAGCTTCGCCTGAGCGGCCACGATGTCATGCATGGTGATCGGCGGAAACTCACTGTCCCACGCCTTACCCGTTTCGGCACAGACTGATCGCGGCCCCGTCGTCCCCATGCAACCACCAAGAACATTGGAGCACACGACGAAATAACGATCCGTATCAATCGGAAGACCCGGCCCTACCATCCGGTTCCACCAGCCGGGTTTTCCGGTGAGGGGGTTCTGTTCCGCCAGATACTGATCGCCCGTCAGGGCGTGACAGACCAGGATAGCGTTATCCCGCGCGGCTGAAAGCGTCCCGTAGGTGCAGTAAGCGACCTCCAGGGGCGCAAGGTGCACGCCACATTCCAGATCGAGACCGCTGTCCAGCCGGACAGTCTGATGTGTGTAGACCGGGCCATCCGCGATACTCGGTGACGCGCTGATGTCCATCCCTGATACGCCTCTGATGCCACGACTGAAGGCGTCATGCCTCCCGGGCGCCACGGTATGACACTGCCTGCCGCTACGATCAAATCCCCTTTTGGATTGACGATGAATTAACACCTTGAATAAAGTTAAAAAAACGTAAAAAAGTTATACATGCCGCATGCGTTCTCACATTCCCCGGTTGAAGACACACGGACATCACCGTTCCCTGCGGACGCGTCCCCTCTGCAAATCCTCGGATATTCCGGCACTTTTGATGCATTTTATTATCTGAAATCCAATCCGGATCTGCAGGAGTTCGGCACTGCGGTCCTGCAACATTATCACCAGCATGGGTGGCGCGAAGGCCGGAAACCCAATCCCTTTTTCGATCCTCACTGGTATCTCAGTCAGAACCGCGACGTCATTGGCGATCCGCTCCTGCACTATGTCCTTCGCGGAGAACGCGAAAAACGCCGTCCGATCGCATGGTTCGATCCGGTCTGGTACGCGCGTACCTACCGCGTCCCGGAACGGATGCTGGCCCTCGCCCATTATCTCGCGAACCGGCACGACGCCTCGCTACGCCCCATCCCGGAATTCGATCCGGACTTCTACCTGCGCTCGTATCCCGATGTCGCCAAGGCGGGCCTGGACGCGCTTGAACACTATATGGTTCAGGGCTTCCGTGAGGCACGCAAGCCGTTCGATGGGTTTGATCCGCTTTATTACAGACGCAAACATCTTCGACTTGCACCCGACAGCAATCCATTGCTGCATTATCTGGAAAACCGCGACCGTCCGGACGTTCACCCCTGTAGTCCCGAGACCGAAATATCGGTTTTCAGTGAAATCAAACGCCGCAGCAAACCGGGGCCCCTTTTTGAAAAAGCCCGCCCCCTGCCGAAAAGCGCCATTCGCCGCGCCCGGGTTCTGGCCTATTACCTGCCGCAGTTTCATACCATTCCGGAAAATGACGCCTGGTGGGGCGACGGCTTCACGGAGTGGACCAACCTGCCCCGGGGCATCCCCCGTTTTTCGGATCATTATCAGCCGCGTATCCCGCGTGATCTAGGGCATTATACGCTGAACACACCAGAGATCCTCGAACGTCAGGCCAGCATGGCACAGGCTGCCGGGATCGAGGGTTTCATTTTCTATTTCTACTGGTTCAACTGAGGAGTTCATTGTTTTTCAATTACTTACAAGTCAGTTTCCAGCAGTTTCCAATTTCCGGTTTCCACCTTGGAAATCGCGTCTTCCGCCATGCGTCTTTGGTCAACGGATCTGGTATAGTGCTCTACCATTTTGAGCGTCTTATGACCCGTGATCGCTGCGATCTCATGCGTTGAACACCCAGCCTCCGCAAGTAGTGCTGCAGCCAGTTTCCTCAGACCATGGACGTTGAACCCCTTCGGCAAAAGGCCGCGCTCTTGCGCATCATTCATGCTTCGCGTGACGTTGTAGACTGTCATGGCACTGCCTCGGACGCCCGTCAGAATATGGTCGCTGGTTCGTGGCCACCCCTCCATCGCCGTCGCAAGAACCGGATGGAGCGGGATCCAGAGTTCAGTCCCTGTTTTCTGCTGAATGACGTGAACGGCATTGCCTTGAATGTCGGACCACTTCATGGCGCAGAGGTCCCCTCGCCTCTGGCCTGTGAACAAGGCAAGAACGACGACACGCGATAGATGCGCAGGCAGAGTCTGAATTGCCTCGCGCGTCATCTCCTTCGTCCAGGCTGGAAAAGGCTTGTAGGACAGCATCCCGATCCGGGCAGCCGCATTCGCTTCCACCCACTCCCGGTCGAGCGCCCATGAAAGAAAAGCACTGGTGCACTGGATAAACTGATTTGCTGCTCCGGTCCCTCGGTCTCTCGCGAGCGTGTCACGAAA
The DNA here is from genome assembly GCA_937880175.1 of uncultured Gluconobacter sp. Taxonomy (GTDB): domain Bacteria; phylum Pseudomonadota; class Alphaproteobacteria; order Acetobacterales; family Acetobacteraceae; genus Gluconobacter. The sequence continues at coordinate 304 of CALFLO010000043.1, read as the reverse complement.
CTGGAGGATCACACGCCGCCGCAGTTCCTTAAGCGGAACGTGCTCAATGCGCTCCAACTCCTTTAGGTAGAGCGTCCGGTTCCGCTTGGTGCTGGTTTTTGTGGCCGCCCATTCCGGGCTTCCATAGTAAAGGCGGAGGACTGCCCCGATGGTGCCTGGAACGGGTCCTCTCGGGACGTCGTCCTTGCGCTTTTTGGGGTAGTAATATTCCCGAACCGTGCCGTCAGCGAGCGTCTTTCGAACGACCTTTAGGCTCAGGACTCATAGCCAGAACATGACGGTTGCAGCGAGGCAGATGGCTGAG
>CALFLO010000042.1 GCA_937880175.1 uncultured Gluconobacter sp. | reverse complement strand
GCATGTGCCATCATAGCCCCGGAACAACGTAAAAACCGAATGACGGTTTCAACAGCACTCGATCCACTCCAGCGCTGACACCCTCCAGTCACCCTGTTCAGAGACCCTTTACGGCACTCGCATCCGCCCGCATGACCACCCGAACGGCGCGCTCCAGATCCTCGCGAAACAGGGACATGACAAAGCGCATCTCAGGTCGGGTCTGCTCTTCAAGGCGCGGCAGGAGATTCAGGATTTCCTCGTCTTCGGATTGCTCTTCGTGCCGGTTTTTCTTCGCCAGAAACTGCTGTTCACAACTATGTGCCAGCGCACGAAGCGCATGGCTCAGCCCCTTGTACAGAGGCAACAGTCCCGTATTGCCTGCCGCGCGGCCGGTCGCAATCGCCCGCGCGACCAGCATCGTATCATTCAGCAGGCGCCTCATGAGACGTGGGAGCGCCGCCAGAACCGGATCACGTTTTTCCAGTTCCATCCACCGCTCCCGCCGCGCTTCAGTCACGGCGTCTTCGAGTTCCGTCAGCAGGGCCACGCAATCGTCATTCTGGCGCTCGATGGCTGTCCATCCCGTATTCTGGTCGAGCGCGCTTTTGAGAAGCTGATCCATCCGCCGCAACAGACGCGCGGCCGTATGAAAGGCCTGTTTGCGCGCGCTGCTGTGCAGAATGAAAAACGACACCACGATCGACACCGCCACACCCACCACAATGGCCAGAAGCCGCGTGATCATGGGCAGGAACGGGCTGCCCTGACTGGGAAACAGATAAACGATCATCAACGTGATGCAGGCAAAGCGCAGCGTCGGCTGGATAGCCGTCAGGAACACCAGCGGTGCCAGCATGATCCAGAACGGGATCCAGCGCAGGCCGGTCGTGATCTCCAGCACCACCGCGCATACACCCGCCAGCGCGCCGATCAACGTGCCGCTGATCTGGTCCCGCGCCGTCGTCATGGTCTGGCTGATACTGGACTGCGTAACGATCAGCGCCGTCACCAGCGCCCAGATCGTCTCCTGAAGATGCATGAGCGAACCCACGATCCAGGCCACCACGACCGACACCAGCACACGGATGGTCTGGCGCATCGCAGGGCGCATCACTTCGCGCCATCGGCTGTTTCGGGGCGGCACCGACAGCCATTTCCGGCTCAGGCGTGTCAGGACATTCATGGCAGGTTTCAGCGCAGGAGCGTGGGCTCAGTTCCCAAGGAAGGGCACCGGCACCCAGCGCAGCCCGTCATCATCCTGAACCAGCAGCAGCACTTCCGTCTTCTTGTTTTCATGCAGACGCTGCACGGCCTTCGCGAAATCGTCCGGTGTATTGATCTGGTCCTGCCCGACCTGCGTGATCACGTTCCCTTCCGCAATCCCTCGCGATGCAGCCGGGCTTCCGGCCTCAACCCGCGAGACGAGAACGCCGCGCTGATCGTCGGTCAGGGCATACTGCGTGCGCATATCCGCATCGATCGCACTGACCGTTACCCCAAGTTCCCCCAGAGCCGCATGACGGTGTTCGGGCTGATGCGTATCGGAAGGCGGCATATCCGGCGGCGTGGGCGACTGGCCCAGCGTAATCGGCAGCGTCTTGAGCGCGCCCTTGTGCCACACCGTCAACTGCGCCTGCGCACCCGGCAGAATGGACGCAATGATGCGCGGCATGGTCTGGCCGGTCACGTCCAGATCGCCCACGCGGGTAATGATGTCGCCGACCTCAAGCCCGGCTTTCGCGGCCGGACCTTTGGGATCGATTTCCGAAATCAGCGTGCCCTTGCCGTTGGAGCCGTCCGCCTTGTGGAAATCGAGCGTTTCGGCGATGTCGTTCGTCACATCCTGGAACTTCAGCCCCATCCAGCCACGGGAAACATGCCCCGTGCGCCGAAGCTGGTCGATGATCCCGCGTGCGTCGTCGGCCGGAATGGCAAAACCGATACCAATGGAATCGCCCCCCGCCCCGCCATAGATCAGTGTGTTGATACCGATGACTTCGCCAGACAGGTTGAACAGCGGCCCACCAGAGTTGCCACGATTGATGGCGGCGTCGGTCTGGATATAGTCGTCATACAGACCGTGTTCGACGTTCCGTCCCCGTGAGGAAATGATGCCCGCCGTCACGGTCCCGTTCAGCCCGAACGGATTACCGATCGCCAGAACCCAGTCCCCGATCCGCGCCTTATCGCTCTTCCCCAGCGGAACGGTCGGGAGCGGATGCTTGGGCTTGACCTCCAGCACGGCCAGATCGACCTGGCTGTCCCGGCCCACGATCCGTGCGGGCATTTCCGTCCCGTCCTGAAGCGTGACGCTGACCTGATCCGCACCTTCAATGACGTGGTTATTGGTCACGATGATACCGGACGCATCAATGATGAATCCCGACCCCAGCGCCTGCTGCCGACGCGGCGGATGGTTCGGGGCCGGTTTGTGCTTCATGTAGTCGTGAAAAAATTTCTCCAGTGGAGAACCCGGCTGGAAGGGTGGCACCTGCGGGCCGTCCGGATCGCTGGAATCCGGGCCTTTGTCGTCGTTTTTCGAAGGCTTGAGAACCGCGGATGTCGAGACATTCACGACCGAGGGCAGCAGCCTGTTGGCCAGATCCGCGAAACTGGACGGCACGGAACGCGGCGCAGGTGTCGGCACCGAAGACGGCTGGCTTGAGGTCGGCGGCGCGTTCTGGGCAAAAGCCGGAACAGCACGCACACCCCATCCCATAGCAAGGGACATGGCCAGACCGGAAACAGCAAGACGGGCAGCACGACGGGCGCCGGAACGGGCAGACAGGTTTTTCATATCCGCACGCTAACGCAGAACGTGGCCCTTCGTCACCATCCTGCCGTTCAGGATGCGTTTTCGACCCGACCATGCTAGGGTCAATGTCCTTTCCGATACGAAATTTCCCCTGATGAGAGCCCGGCATGACTGACACCACGCCCCCGAACGACACGCCGCCCGGCTCCCCCGAGACAAATACCTCCAGCGCCGAAACCCGCATCACCGACATCCTGAAAAGCGAGCAGGACGGTCAGGGCTCGAACGTCCTGTCCTTCGCGGCTCTGGAGAGCGTATCGGTACGTAACGGTCATGCGCATGTCTCTCTGGCCACATCGCGTGACAATGCCTCCCGCGTGGAGCCGCTGCGCCCGCGCGTCGAAGCCGCCATTGCGAGCCTGCCGGGCATCACAGGCGCCACCCTGTCCTTCACGTCACACCGCCCGGCCACGCCAGCCGCGGCTAATGCCCCGGCTCAGGGCGGGGGACACCGTCCCTTCAATCTGGGCGACAAACGCCGCAATGCCGCAAGCCGACATGCACCCGAAACACTGCTGCCCGGCGTCAAAGCCGTCATTGCCGTCGCTTCAGGGAAGGGCGGCGTCGGCAAGTCCACCACAGCTGTCAATCTTGCGGTCGGCCTCGCACGGGAAGGTCTGAAAACCGGTCTTTTGGACGCGGATATCTATGGCCCCTCTCTACCCCGGATGCTTGGACGCAACGCCCGCCCGGAAGTCGTGGACGGAACCATCCTGCCCATCGAAGCCTGGGGCCTGAAAAGCATGTCCATCGGCTATCTGGTGGACGAAAACCAGGCCATGATCTGGCGCGGCCCGATGGTCATGGGGGCACTGACGCAGTTTCTGGGTGAAGTCGAGTGGGGCGAGCTCGACGTTCTCGTCATCGACATGCCGCCCGGGACCGGAGACGCCCAGTTGACGCTGGCCCAGAAGCTCGGTCCCAAACTCGCTGCCGGTGGTGCGGTTATTGTCTCCACACCTCAGGACATCGCGCTGCTGGATGCCCGGCGCGGCGTGGCGATGTTCGAGCGGATGGAAACCCCGATCCTCGGCGTCGTCGAGAACATGTCCTATTTCTGCTGCCCGAACTGCAATCACCGCACGGAACTGTTCGGCCACGGCGGGGCAAAAGCCGAAGCCGAAAAGATGGGTGTCCCCTTCCTCGCCGAGATTCCGCTTCTGGCCGATATCCGCGCCAGCGGGGACGAAGGCACTCCGATCATCCTGTCCGCGCCACAAAGCGAAGCCGCGCAGGCCTATACGAGGCTCGCACAGGCTGTCGCCCGCTCCCTGACCTCCGAACACAGCACGAAAGAACGGTCATGATCCGTCTTCTTCTCATCGGCGCCTGCCTGACGCTGGCCGGTTGCTCCCACACCGTCACGCATCGCGGCCTGTCTTCCGATGGCTACGGCTTTACAAAAGACTCGCAGCATCTGCCGCCACCCGCCGACCTGACGACGCCCATCCCGCACTAAAATCCTGACTACGCACAGAGAATCGTTCTCCGAAGCTTGACCTGACAGGCCCCGGCATGGAAAAAGCCGCACTGCCGACGCCGGGTTAGCACAGTGGTAGTGCAGCGGTTTTGTAAACCGAAGGTCGGGGGTTCAAATCCCTCACCCGGCACCAGCTTTTCCTCGATATCGATACGCTCGCCAGAGAAAACAGTCCTGGTCTTCCTTTGGGAAAGTCTTCGAAGGACTTTTCCGTGAATAGTAAACTGTCTATGACCCGCATTTGAAAAACAGGCATTTCAGCCTCGAATTTCAAATGAGAAAATAAAACCCCATGGCGATCCAAGAGAACGACAATCAATACCAAAGCATGAAAATGCTCTTTTACCTTGGTATTATTTTTTCTCTCCCGATCATTTTCACCAACTCCTATTACATGGATGACAATCTCCGGGCCATTTATGGGTACACCTGGAGTAAAAGCGGGCGTCTTTTTTCTACAGTCCTCATGAATGTTCTTGACCTGCATGTCCGGGATATTCTTGACCTTGCCCCTCTCGGACAGATCCTTGGTATTCTGGCCCTCGCCTATGCAGGGTTGGTCCTGACCCGGCGCCTCACAGGCGGTACCTCTCCTGACAGGCTGACGCTCTGTCTGTGCGGGCTGCCGCTGCTGGTGCAGCCTTTCATGCTGGAAAATCTTTCCTACAAATTCGATGCGCTTCCCATGCTGCTGGCTCAGGCTTGTGCAACACTTGCAGTCTCCACTCCGATCGACTGGACCAAACGACAGGGCATTGCGTATCGCGCCCTGCTTGTCTTTGCCGTGATGGCTTTCTACCAGCCCGCCCTGAACACATTCATGGCTCTGTCGCTGATCGTGTTCCTCTGTGACTGTCAGCGCGGGCAATATGCCCTAGCCTGGAAAACCTTCGGGCAATCTCTTCTGGGTGCTGCGATTGCAGCCGTGATCTATCACTTTGCTGTCACACCCTACTTCGTCAGGGGGCCATACGAAGCCCCTCATGCCGTTTCAGCAACCCTGCATGGCCTCTCCATATCCTCGGTCATGCAGAACCTTGCTCAGGGTCTCCCGCTCCTGAAATCCCTCTTTGTACATGGCGGAGGTATTCTGCTGATCGGGTGGTATATTCTGGGAACAGTTGCAGCAGCCCTGACAATCCGGACATGCATGCGTCATCGCAGTCGGGCAAGTATTGCGGCCGCGTTTCTGATTGCCTGTATGCCCGTTCTCATTCCCGGAACACTTTCAGGCATTATGCTGCTCCTCAGTGCACCGGTTTACGAACCGCGGACCCTGATGTCCTTCTCTGCCTGTGTCATATTTTCTAATCTGTTTTTTTGCAGATTCAAGACATGGCGCTGGGTGGGACTGGCACCTGTGCTCTATTTTTATGTCCTGTCCTACACCTACGGAAACGCATTGCGCGAAGATACCCGCTTTCAGGCGGCACAGATCGAACAGGTTGCCAGCGCACTGGATCTTCAGGGGTTTTCCAGAGGCGACAACCTGTTCATCTACGGCAACGAGGAACGCTCCCCGATTGTCCAGAATGCAATTTCCGTATTCCCGCTGATGGGCCGCCTCCTGCCGCGTCAGGGGCTGCATGAAGACGATATTTTTGGCTACACGATGCTGAACAACGACGGGATCGTCAGCCGCAATCATACGGAAGCTGACTGGATGCAGGCTCGCCAGCTTTTACAGCCGCAGAACATCGTTCTTCATACTGAAAAACTCACGCTGTACCGCAGAGCTCACACATTCTGCCTGCTCCTTGCAAACAGTTCGCCAAGCCACTGAAACAAACTCAGCACTCTCTTGCAAAAGCCGATTCAACAAGAGCTTACGGTCAAAACCAGCCGCGGAATCATCTCTGGGATGCTGAATGCAGCCCCCAAAATCAGTAATGCACAAGTATCGTATTTAAGAACGGTGGAATGTGGGTATTCCAAGAAATATCTTGACAGACTTAGACCATCAGAGCGGCGATGCCCTCAAGATTTCAAAAAAATTATCCATTGAAATCAGTCATTTAAATCAAAATATCTCGCAGCCGCCGCGAATCGGGAGATCAGACGATGATGCAAAATACCTGTGGATAACTCTGTTCGTAAAAAATCCCGAACCTGATGTGATAAAATTCACATCAATTTGCTTTGAATCTCTCACAAAGCTCATAAGAATAAAAACAGATCACAAAATCTGCTTTTACCTGTCGCTTACAAGCCTGAATGTTTTATGACGCGGGCCAGAAAAAATGAATAGCAATAGATACAAGAACAAGAGCGCCAGCTATTGCAGCCCAGAACAATATATTCGGTTTTTTTTCAGATAAATCTTCGACCGGACTTGTTGCCTGTGCCTCCCTTGCCGCGAGCATCAGGCGTTCAAGATCGTTTCCGGCTGGCCCGGGTGCAGGATCAGGATGCGTCATCCAGAACCGCTACCATTTCCGACCACTCGCGCTTTGTCAGACCGGAATTTTCCTGCGTGACGACTTCGCCTGCCAGACGCCGGCGCACCACCTTGAGCATGCTGGCCGAAAGCGTGAAAGCACCGAGACGATATTCCTCGAAAGCACCAGCCGTTGCCGGAACCCAGGCCTTGAGGATTTCGATCATCTTTTCCGCATAGACACGAATTTCGTACTGCGCATGCGGATCGGCCCGCAGGGCAAGAAAGTGCATCAGATTATGCAGATCAATCTTCCAGTACCACTGGGTATAGGTATTCAGGGTCAGGTTGATCCGTGCCAGTTCCCGCGCCAGACCCGTCCCTTCCGGATTCAGAAGGCTTTCATAATCGTCATAGCACTGGCTGGCATCCCGACGCAGGATCTCCAGAACCTCATGTGCGGTATCGGAATCCAGAGCCTCGCTCCGACCCTGACGGTTTGAACTGCTCTGGGCAGCCACCTGATCCATCGCCGGAAGGTAGAATTCGCGGTCCAGAATGGAATAGCGCGCCGAATACTCGTTCACGCTCGCCATCCGGTGACGAATCCACTGACGCGCCACGAACACGGGCAGCTTCACATGAAGCTTGATCTCGCACATCTCGAACGGCGTCGAATGACGATGGCGCATCAGATAGCGGATCAGCCCCGCATCCTCGGATACCTTCTTGGTCCCGCGACCATAAGACACCCGTGCAGCCTGCACGACCGCACCATCATCGCCCATGTAATCGACAACGCGCAGGAAACCATGATCCAGCACCTCGAAAGGCGTGAAAAGCAGGTTTTCCATCGCCGCCACGGTCGGACGGGAAGTGAGCTGGGGTTCGCTGCGCTGCGCTTCGATCTCAGCGCGCTGTTCGGATGTCAGTGCCATGGCGGGCCGTGTAGCACGCGATTTCCATTCCCGTCATCCGGCGCGCCCGATTCCGAAAGCTTATTTTTTCTGCAAAGCTTTTCCCTTGCGGCGGAACACCGTCACTCCTATGTTCAGCAGTGCAAGGGGTTCGTCCCCGGCTATGGCGATAAACGATAAGTGGAATAAGTGTTGTGGACCCGGGGGCAGTGCCCGGCGTCTCCACCATGAAAAACCCCTCGCAAAAGGGGTCTGTGGGGACGAAACAGGCTCGACGCGCACGGTAAAGACTTATCTTTTGCCCGGTATTGTACCACCGTCATCGGGCTAAACTTACAAGTGCCAACGATAACTCAGAGGTGCTCGCTGTCGCTGCATAAGCGATAAGCGCGGTTCGGGAGGGCACCGGGCAACAGAAGCCCTCCCACCCCATCATGTCCCCGACATTCACAGCAAAGACGGCTTGCCATCCGCGCCCGTCTGTCGCATCCCTGATGAAAGTTGACCGAAACATCAGGCTTGCGACCATGAGCGACGACGATCACAACGGCCAGGACGGCTTCGAGCACGACCTTCCCGAGAGCCTTCTCCCCTATGATGACTGGGTCGAAGACGCCTATCGTGAAGTCATGCTGCGTGCGATCGAGCATGTCGCAGCCGAAGGGCTGCCCGGCGCGCATCATTTCTATCTGACATTCCGCACCAACCGCCCGGACGTCATCATCCCGGCCCGTCTGCGCGCACAGTATCCAGAAGAAATGACCATCGTGCTGCAGCACCAGTTCTGGGATCTGGCGCTGGACCGCGACAAGGGCGTGATCTCCGTCGGGCTGTCCTTCGGTGGCGTCGGCAGCATCCTGTGCATCCCCGTGAATGCGATTACGGCATTCGCTGATCCCCATATCCGCATGGCACTGCGCTTCAACCACTCCCCGCTCGAAGACGATGAAGACATCGAAATCCCCGAAGGCGCTGTGGAACCGGATGATATCGACCCGGCCCATCACCCTGAGGTCAAGCCGGAAGCTGCTTCGGCCGAGGATGTGAAGAAGGATGCGGAAGTTGTCAGTCTGGCCGCATTCCGCAAACGGCCACCGACTTGAGCCACCTGACTTCGGGATTTCGGAAAACGGATTAGCCAGACGGTATTTTTCCGGCCTATACTGGCCGGAATGTCGCTCTCATGAGGGATCCCCATGCGCTTTACCGTCGATCGCCTTGACCATATCGTGCTGACCGTCCGGGACCGGACCCTGTCTGCATCCTGGTATCAGCGTGTTCTGGGGATGGATATCGACGAATACGGGCGCAACAACCGTGTGGCCCTGAGCTTCGGCGGCCAGAAAATCAATCTGCGCCCCGAAGGTTCGGAAGGCTGGGATACGGCGGGCGATGCCGCGCCAGGAACATCAGACCTCTGCTTTACAACGGCCATCGCCAGCGAACACATCATCCGGCATCTGGAAAAATGCGGCGTGGAAATCGTTGAAGGCCCCGTGGCCCGTCTGGGAGCACTTGGTCCGATCACGTCCGTCTACTGCCGCGATCCCGATGGTAACCTGATCGAACTCGCGTCCTATAACGGATAAAGGCGGAAGAGCCGAAGCCCCGCCGCCCGCGTCATTACCAGTTCTTGGAAATCAGCCAGAACTCTTCGGATGTCAGCGTGATGGCATTGCAGTCCTTCGTCTCGGCGGCGGCCTTGGCGAGGGCGTGAATGCGTTCGATCATGATCGTTTTGCGCTGGTGAGTCTCGGATGTCTCCTTCACGGTCGAGAGGGTCTGCAGAGCGGACTCGGACGCTTTGGCAACACGCGCGGCGTCAATGGCGGCATAAGACATGGACAGTCTCCCAGAATGTAAAAACCGGGAAACAGCCTACTCCACACAAGGGAGGATACCAACTCCATCGCCGCACGAGTGCGTCCAAAGGGGATCCCCATACTCGAACACAGTTCCCGGGCCATTTCGGCAAGAATGCGGGTCTGGGACGTTCATCTTCGGGAAATGAATCTCCGCTACACTCTGCCCAGCGAGCAATTTGCCGCCAGAAAATCTGTTGTGCAGAGCCCTTTTTCCTAGTTTCGCCGTAATCCCCGTGTATGCTTGCCACATTGAGACAAGTTTTCCTCAGGTGCCCAGACCCGATGCCCAGACCCGTCTTTTCGTTCCGGACCTCTGTCCGCACCCTGTCTCTCATCCGTGCGGGTGCAGCTTTCGGTCTGGTCGGGCTGCTGGCAGCATGCGCCGGCAACAATGCCGACATGGGCGGTGGATCTTCGGAAGTTCCGGTCTCACAGGAAGCGGCAAATTACCGCGCCCACGCGAAATCCTATTATGCCCCTCCGGGCCCGCCCAGCGATCCGTGGGGGCCGTACATCCAGGATGCCTCCAACCGCTTTGATGTGCCCGAGGCCTGGATC
>CALFLO010000041.1 GCA_937880175.1 uncultured Gluconobacter sp. | reverse complement strand
CGAAGGACCGTCGTCACATACTCTCGCCATGATACGCGACGGCAAGCTCGATGTGGCCTTTATCATCAATGTTTCCAATGTGCCTGACTGCCACAGCCGGCACCTCTGGAGCGAGGCGTTGGTGATCGCTCTTCCTGCCGCGCATCCGCTCGCAGCTCTGGAATCCCTCGGCTGGGCAGACCTCCTCACGGAAAACTTTCTTGTCCGGTCGAGTGGCGCCGGGCCGCAGGTTTTCGAACATATCGTCCGGCGCGTGGCCGAACATGGACGATCGCCGCGCTTCCAGCGGCGCGATGTCGGGCGGGACACTCTGATGCATATGGTTGCGGCAGGAGAGGGGGTCACGCTGACCCATGAGGCAGGGAGCCATATGCCATTCCCCGGCGTCGTTTTCCGTCCGATCGACGACGAGAAGGAATATGCCCGGTTCAGCGCGGTCTGGTCGCCTCAGAACCGCAGCCCCGCGCTGCGGAATCTTCTGGATCTCGCCACGCATATGAGTCGCCTGAATGGTTTGACCACGCGGGTTCAAACCGTGCCATCATCGTTTCCAGTCAAGATACCGGGACATCACGAAACGGGTGGCGCATCTTTATGAAGCTATGAAGCGTCGGTCTGTAAAAATAGCCTGTTACCAGGAGGAAAATCCCCATGGCCCTTGAAACCTTCCGTCAGATCTACGGCCTTGATGACAGCCCGTCACCGCTCGACCGGTCGGTGCTGATCCTGATCGACATCCAGCGCGAATATCGTGACGGGCGGGTACCGCTCGCCAATGTCGATGCGGCGGCTGATGAGGCCGGGCGGCTGCTTGACCTTGCGCGGCGTAAGGGCGTGCCGATCATCCATATCGCTCATGACGCCGGACCAGGCGCTCCCGCCTTCGCCAGCGATGGTCTGTATCGCGATTTCCTGCCGCAGGTGACGCCCCGCGATGGGGAGACGGTTCTGTTCAAGACCCATGCGAATGCGTTTATCGGCACCGGGCTTGCGGACCGGATCAAGGAGACCGGTCGGAACGAGGTCATCATCGCCGGTGATACGGTGGGTGTCTGTGTGTCCACCACAGCCCGCGCGGCGGCAGAGGAATACGGCCTGCGCGTGACCCTGGTGGCCGACGCCATTGCCGCACGCGATGTCGCCGATCCGCTGGGCGGAACGATCGCAGCCGAAACCGTGCGTCGCGTCGCCCTGGCCGAACTGGCGGATATGTTCGCCGTCATCGTAAAGGACAGCACCGCGTGGAAGGAGTGAGGGTGTCTTTTCTCCTCAGCGGGTCAGCGCGGGCTGGCCGGGACAGTTTTCAATAACGCGCCCGGCTCTACGTCCAGTGCCTCTGCAATCTTACCCAGGATCGTAACGCTTGCCGACACGTCTGCGCGTTCGATCGCCCCGACATAGCGGGTGCTCAGGCCGGCGCGATCGGCCAGCTCTTCTTGCGTCATGTCCCTGTCATGACGCATCCGACGCAGGTTGACCGCCATGACCTCCTTGAGGTCCATGCCGTCATCGAGACCTGTGCCGGAACGATCGTTCCAGGAATGATCGTTCCTATTCGTCCCGACCCGTGGTATTCTCGCCCTCTGGAGGGGGCTTTTCTGCGCCAGGTGCGAGACGAACGAGAAGATCGGCGCCGGAAACGCCAAGTGCGGCTGTTATGTCAGCGAACTCAATGACATCGATTCGTCGCTCGCCATTCTCATATTTGGCGACGAAGGATTGTGGCTTGCCGAGTGCGGTGGCCAGTTCCGCCTGCGTCATACCTCTGGTTTTGCGCGCCTCGACAAGAAGCGATTGCAGCAAGAGCTGCCGGGGTGTGCGCAGGGATTTCTTCATGCGGAACAGCTCTCCGACGGGCAGGGAGCCGTTCCGATAATCCTGATTTGGGTTTATCCCATTTTAGGATATGATTGACTGCAATCCTGCTGGAGGGCTGTCGGATGACAGCAAGACCCGAACTGGACCCCGATGTCGATGACCTGGCGCCGACCGTGCCGGAGATCACGACCTATGACGAAGTGCATTTCATCACCTATCTCCGCCTTCTTGACGCCGAGGCAGATCGGGCCGACTGGGCGGAGGTGGCGCGGATCGTGCTGCATCGCGATCCGGTGGACGCAGAGCGCACACGCACCTGCTGGGAAAGCCATCTTGCCCGTGCGCAATGGATGACGAAAATCGGCTACCGGAAGATTCTCGAGCAGGCGGTGATCGACGCCCGCGTAACCCGACACTGACCGTCCTTTTTCTACGCCGTGGTATCCGGTGGTACGACTGTCCCTCATTATAGATTGCCTGCCGCCGGGTCGGCCTTTCTCTGATCGGTTTTATTCCCCAAACCGATTGGAGCCCCGATGTCTGGAAGCCGTGTCCTGTGGGGGCAGGTCGCCCTCGTTCTGCTGATCGTCTTCGTCGCCATCTGGAGTGCCACGGAATGGACTGCCTGGCGTCTGGGCTTTCAGTCCCAGCTTGGTGTCCCTTGGTTTCTGGTGGCGGGTTGGCCATTCTACGATCCGCCAGCTTTCTTCTGGTGGTGGTATTTCTACGACGCCTACGCCCCGTCGATTTTCGTGACGGGCGGATACATCGCCTCGTCCGGTGGAATTATCGGCAGCGTCGTTGCCATCGCCCTGTCCATCCTCCGGGCGCGGGAGGCCCGCAACGTCGCCACGTATGGCTCGGCCCGCTGGGCGGAGGTCGCCGAGGTGAAGGAAGCCGGGCTGCTCGATCCCGATGGCGTGGTGCTGGGCCGGTGGGATCGGGGCTATCTCCGACATAACGGTCCCGAGCATGTCCTATGCTTTGCGCCGACCCGTTCGGGCAAAGGTGTCGGGCTGGTCGTGCCAACGCTGCTGACCTGGCCGGGCTCGGCCATCGTTCATGACATCAAGGGCGAGAACTGGGGGCTGACCGCCGGATTTCGTGCCCGGTACGGGCGCGTGCTGCTGTTCGACCCGACCGATCCAGCATCCTCGCCCTACAACCCGCTGCTGGAGGTCCGGCGTGGCGATAAGGAGGTGCGGGACGTCCAGAACATCGCCGATATCCTCGTCGATCCCGAAGGTGCTCTGGACCGGCGCAACCATTGGGAGAAGACCTCGCACTCCCTGCTGGTCGGCGCAATCCTGCATGTCCTCTATGCTGAGCCAGACAAGACGCTGGCCGGTGTCGCCAATTTCCTCTCCGATCCCAAGCGGCCGGTGGAGGCGACGCTGCGTGCGATGATGTCCATGCCGCATCTCGGCAAGGCGGGCGTGCATCCCGTCATTGCGTCATCGGCGCGCGAGCTGCTGAACAAAAGCGACAACGAGCGGTCGGGCGTGCTGTCCACCGCCATGTCGTTTCTGGGCCTCTATCGCGACCCCGTGGTGGCAAAGGTGACGGCACGATGCGACTGGCGCATCGCGGATCTGGTGTCCGGTCGTCAGCCCGCCAGTCTCTACCTTGTCGTGCCGCCATCCGATATCGCCCGCACCAAGCCGCTGATCCGCCTGATCCTGAACCAGATCGGCAGGCGGGTGACGGAGGATCTGCATGTCTCCGCCCATCGGCACCGGCTGCTGCTGATGCTCGATGAGTTTCCAGCCCTCGGCCGGCTGGATTTCTTCGAGAGCGCGCTGGCCTTCATGGCGGGCTATGGGATCAAATCCTTCCTGATCGCGCAGAGCCTGAACCAGATCGAAAAAGCCTACGGTGCGAACAACAGCATTCTCGACAACTGTCATATCCGCGTCGCTTTCGCCACCAACGACGAGCGTACCGCGCGGCGTGTGTCGGACGCGCTCGGCACCGCGACCGAGATGCGTGATTCCACCAATTATGCCGGCCACCGACTGTCGCTCTGGCTCGGGCATCTCATGGTGTCGCGACAGGAAACGGCACGACCGCTGCTCACGCCCGGCGAGGTGATGCAGCTTCCGCCGACCGATGAACTGCTGCTGGTCGCGGGCGTCGCCCCCGTCCGCGCGAAGAAGGCGCGCTATTACGAGGATGCGCGATTCATGGAGCGTGTTCTGCCGCCCCCGGCCACCGGAACGAAACGCCCGTCCGCGCCTCCGTCCGATGACTGGTCTGCGCTGGGGATAATGACCCCATCCGGAGAGCCAGCACCGGATGAGAACATGAGCGCCGACGGAGATCCGGCGAATGCCGGCATCCGCCGCGAACCGGAATTGCCAGAACATGAGGACGTCGTTCCGCCCGAGCGTCCGGGTATGCAGGAGTTCGATGTGCTCGACGACGAGCCGGATGTCGATGCCGCCAAGGTGCGCGCCATACGCCAGCAGGCCCGCTCCGTTGCGCGGCAGGCGACGATGGACCCGGCCGACGGCCTCGATCTGTGAGGATGCCCATGCCGAGCAAGACCCGCATGAATGTGTATTTCGAGCCGGAGCTTCTGAAGCAGGTCGAAGCGCTGGCCCTGCGGCGCAATGTCTCGAAATCGGCGGTGATTGAGGCCGCTGTTGCGTCCTTTCTCTCGGCCGACGCATCGGAGCGGCTGGAAGCGGTGTTCGCCCGTCGTATGGACAGGATCGACCGCCAGGTCGCCGGAATGAATGAAGACCTCGCCATTATGGGCGAGACGCTGGCACTCTTCATCCGCTTCTGGCTGACCGTCACTCCACCCCTGCCTGACAGTGCTCAGGCGTCAGCCAGGGCAAAAGGTGTCGAGCGGTTCGAGGGTTTCCTGCAATCGCTCGGGCGGAAGCTGGCGACGGGAGATCGGTTTCTCAGAGAACTGTCGCGGGACATCGACATGCGGCGCAATGGTGGTGAAGACCCCCAGTAATCGTCAGATTGCGTGGGGTTGCCGCAAGGATTCGTCAATCCCGCCGATCGCCGCCGTTTCCACGCGATGACTGCATGGTATGCGATAGTTGTTGAATCGAGCCGGAATGGGCCTCTTTTAATCATCCCCGTGTGGGGACCATCTGTTCTGGTCCCGTTCGTGCGGGGACCAGATGGCAATTTCTCACCATAATTCGGAAAGTCAGACACGTGGCATGTCCATGCTGCGCACGGCGATGGGACCGGCGATTGCGGGTCACCTTGCCGATCCTGCCGTGGTTGAGGTCATGCTTAATCCCGATGGGCGGCTGTGGATCGACCGGCTGTCCGAGGGGCTGTCCGACACGGGCGATTCCATCACACCGGCCGATGCCGAGCGCATCGTGCGTCTGGTCGCACACCATGTCGGGGCGGAGGTGCATGAGGGGGCGCCCCGCGTGTCGGCCGAACTACCAACCGGTGAGCGGTTCGAAGGATTGCTGCCGCCCGTCGTGACCGCCCCAAGTTTCGCCATCCGCAAACCGGCCGTCGCTGTCTTCACCCTCGATGACTATGTCGCCGCCGGAATTATGACGGAGGGGCAGGCGGTGTTTCTGCGCCGCGCTGTCGCGGAACGGAAAAACATTCTGGTTGCGGGCGGGACATCGACCGGCAAGACCACGCTGGTCAACGCCCTGCTGGCCGAGGTTGCGAAAACCGGCGATCGCGTCGTCCTGATCGAGGATACGCGCGAACTGCAATGCACGGCGCCCAATCTCATCGCCCTGCGGACCCGCGAAGGTGTGATTACCCTTTCTGACCTTGTCCTCTCCGGTCTCCGCCTGCGCCCCGACCGTATTCCCATCGGCGAGGTGCGTGGTCCCGAGGCCCTTGATCTGGTCAAGGCATGGGGTACTGGCCATCCGGGCGGTATCGGCACCCTGCACGCCGGATCGGTATTGGCCGCCCTGTATCGTCTGGAGCAACTCATCCAGGAAGCCGTGGTCACGGTGCCGCGCGCCATGATCGCCGAAACCATCGACGTCATCGCGGTCCTGTCCGGACGCGGCAATTCCCGTCGCCTGTCCGAACTGGCGGAAATTGACGGCCTCGATCCCGTGACGGGCGCCTATCGCATCCGTCCGGTCAGCTTCTCTTCTTTCGAAACATCATTCTCTGCCATTGGAGAATCATCATGATGCTGCCTTCACGTCTGCGCGCCATCGTGTGCGCTGTCGCACGTCCCGACCGGCATGTGCCGGATCTCCGTGTATTCGGAACCTCCATGCTGCTGTCGCTTGCTTTCGCGTCATCGGCATGGGCGTCAGGATCCAGCATGCCGTGGGAAACGCCGCTTAACGAGATCCTGGAATCCGTGCAGGGGCCGGTGGCCAAGATCATCTCGGTGATCATCATTACCGTGACCGGCCTGACGCTGGCCTTCGGGGAAACATCCGGCGGGTTCCGCCGCCTGATCCAGATCGTCTTTGGACTCAGCATCGCTTTTGCAGCGTCGAGCTTCTTCCTGTCGTTCTTCTCCTTCTCCGGCGGGGCACTGATCTGATGGCGGGATATGACGATGACGCGGTGTCGGGATTTCATGTCCCGGTGCATCGCTCGCTGACCGACCCGATCCTGCTGGGTGGCGCACCCCGTGCCGTCGCGATTGCCAACGGCACGCTGGCGGCAGCGATCGCCCTCGGTCTGCGCCTCTGGCTGATCGGAGCTGCATTCTGGATCGTTGGCCACGGACTCGCGGTCTGGGGTGCCAGGCGCGATCCTTTCTTCATTGAGGTGGGACGGCGGCATCTTCGTTATCCCGCCTGGCTCAGGGCATAGGGAGGGCAGGGCCATGATGTCCCTTGGTGAATATCGCAACCGTGCTGCCCTCCTGTCGGATTTCCTGCCCTGGGCGGCGCTCGTGGAGAAAGGCGTCGTCTTGAACAAGGACGGTTCCTTCCAGCGCACGGCCCGTATCCGTGGTCCCGATCTTGATTCGGCCACCCCTGCCGAACTGGTGGGTATCACCGGGCGGCTGAACAATGCGCTCCGTCGTCTTGGTTCCGGCTGGGCGGTATTCGTGGAAGCGCAGCGCGTCCCAGCCACGCTCTATCCTGATAGTGACTTTCCCGATGCGGCCAGCCAGATGGTCGATCTGGAACGCCGGGAGCAGTTCGAGGACGAGGGCGCGCATTTCGAGAGCCGGTATTTCCTGACCCTGGTCTGGCTGCCGCCTGCGGAATCATCAGGCCGTGCCGAACGGTTTCTCTATGAGGGCCGGGAGCGCGACGGGCCGGACCCACACGGCATCCTGAATTCCTTCATCGATCGCAGCGACAGGCTTCTGGCGTTGCTGGACGGGTTCATGCCGGAGGCGGCCTGGCTGAATGACGGTGAGACGCTGACCTATCTGCACAGTACCATTTCCACCCGTACCCAGCGGGTCCGGGTGCCGGAAATCCCCATGCATCTGGATGCGTTGCTGGTGGATCAGCCGCTTTCGGGCGGTCTGGAACCGAAACTCGGCAATGCGTATCTGAAAACCCTGACCATTACCGGTTTCCCGTCGCGGACCTTTCCTGGAATTCTGGACGATCTGAACCGGTTGGCGATGCCCTACCGCTGGTCGACGCGCGCCATCCTGTTGGACAAGACGGATGCGACGAAGGTGCTGACGAAAATCCGTCGGCAGTGGTTCGCCAAGCGCAAGAGCATTGCGGCCATTGTCCGGGAGGTGATGACCAACGAGGCGTCGGTCCTCGTGGACAACGATGCCGCCAACAAGGCGGCGGATGCCGATCTCGCGCTCCAATCGCTCGGTGCTGACGACGTGGGGCAGGCGTATCTTACCGCGACCATCACGGTCTGGGATGGCAGCGCCAGCATCGCGGCCGAAAAGCTCCGCCTCGTGGAAAAGATCATTCAGGGCCGTGATTTCACCTGCATGGCGGAAAGCCTGAACGCGGTGGAGGCGTGGCTGGGATCTCTGCCGGGGCATGTCTACGCCAATGTGCGTCAGCCCCCGGTCTCGACACTGAATCTGGCGCATATGATTCCGCTGTCCGTCGTGTGGGCCGGGCCGGAGCAGGACAGGCATTTCAGGGCAGCACCACTGTTCTACGGCAAAACGGCGGGTGCGACACCGTTCCGGTTTTCCCTGCATGTCGGCGATGTCGGTCACACCCTGATCGCCGGCCCGACAGGGGCGGGTAAGTCGGTGCTACTGGCTTTGATGGCGCTTCAGTTTCGCCGCTACGCGGGATCGCAGATTTTCGCCTTTGATTTTGGCGGGTCGATGCGTGCGGCAACGTTGGCAATGGGTGGCGACTGGCACGATCTCGGCGGTGGACTGACGGACGATGACACAGAAACCGCCGCCGTTTCCCTCCAGCCGTTGGCGCAGATTGATGATCCCGACGAACGGAAATGGGCCACCGAATGGCTGGGGCAGATCCTTGTTGGCGAGGGTGTGGCGCTGACGCCGGACGTCAAAGCCCATCTCTGGTCGGCCCTGAATTCGCTGGCATCGTCGCCTGCCCGTGAGCGGACCCTGTCCGGCCAGATAGCGCTCCTCCAGTCCAACGCCCTGAAGCAGGCGTTGGCGCCCTACTGCCTCGGTGGTCCCTATGGCCGACTGCTCGATGCCGATGCCGAGCGGCTGGGCCATGCCGACGTCGTGGTGTTCGAAACCGAGGGCCTGATCGGCTCGGGCGTTGCATCATCCGTGCTGTCCTATCTCTTCCATCGTATCGAAGGGCGGCTGGATGGCCGTCCGACGCTGCTGGTTATTGATGAAGGCTGGCTCGTTCTGGACGACGGGGATTTTGCGGGCCAGTTGCGTGAGTGGCTGAAAACCCTGCGTAAGAAGAACGCCAGCGTCATCTTCGCCACGCAGTCCCTGTCGGACATCGCCAATTCCCGCATCGCGCCGGCGGTGGTGGAAAGTTGCCCCACGCGGATTTTCCTGCCCAATGAACGGGCGATCGAACCACAGATCATGGCGCTCTATCGTAATTTCGGGCTGAACGACCGGCAGATCGCGATCATCGCCCGGGCGGCGTCCAAGCGGGAGTATTACTGCCAGACCCAGCGGGGAAACCGTCTGTTCGAACTGGGGCTCGGGCCGGTAGCAATTGCCCTATGCGCGGCATCTGGCAAGGACGATCACCGGCAGATCGATGCAGTGCTGGCGGAACATGGCCGTCCCGGATTTCTTCCGGCCTGGCTCGACGTGCGCGATGTACCATGGGCGGCCGATCTTCTGCGTGACGATCGTCGATCGGAGGGCGTGCCATGACGGAAAAGTCTTTGCGGCTTTCGGCCGAATTTTTCGGTCGTGCGACAGAAAAACATTTCCGCCAAGGTATCTTTCTCACCTCTGCAATGCTGGCGCTCGGCGGGGCGTTTTCTTCCTTGCGTCCGGCTCACGCCCAGTGGGCGGTTTATGACGGGGCAAACCATGTCCAGAATGTTCTCATTGCGGCCCGGACCCTCCAGCAGATCGACAATCAGATCACCTCGCTGACCAATCAGGCGCAGATGCTGGTCAACCAGGGTCGCAATCTGGCGAGCCTGCCGCTTTCGACATTGTCATCGCTGCAATCAACGATTTCCCAGACAACGGCACTCCTCGCGCAGGCGCAGAATATCGCTTACAGCGTCCAGTCCGTCGAGCAGCAATACAAGCAGGCGTACACCTCAATCTCGTCCGGCATGTCCGACAGCGCCCTGTTCAGCCAGACGCAGACGCGGTGGCAGAATTCCGTAGGCGGCTTTGAGGATGCCCTGAAGCTTCAGGCGCGGGTAGTAGGAAACATCCCGAGCGACAGTTCAGCCATGACGCAACTGGTTTCGGCCAGCCAGACATCGACCGGAGCGTTGCAGGCGGCGCAGGCGGGAAACCAGCTTCTGGCGCTACAGTCCCGCCAATTGTCCGACATTCAGGCCGAACTTGCCGCCAATGGCCGCGCCACAGCCCTGCAACAGGCGCGCGACGCGGCAACGGAAGCGGAAAGTGAGGCGCAATATCAGCATTTCTCGCAGCATGACGCCTATGTGCCGGGAACGGTGTCCATGTTCGGCGGCAGCGGGAACTGACGGCAATGGCCATGAACGATGTCGGTGTTATCGATACCTTCCTGAATACCTTCACCACCACCATCGACAGCGGCTTCGGTCTGCTGAAGGGAAACGTCATTTCGCTGGCAGGGTCGTTGTCCGTGCTGGACGTCGCCCTTGCCGGACTGTTCTGGGCCTGGGCGGCGGATGAGGACATCATCCAGCGTCTGGTGAAAAAGACACTCTATATCGGCTTCTTTGCCTGGATCATTAACGATTTCGACTATTTGTCGAAGGTTGTCTTCGACAGTTTCGCGGCCCTCGGTCTGAAAGCCGGTGGCGGCAGTCTGGCACTCGGAGACTTCCTGCGGCCCGGCCGACTGGCTTCGACTGGATTTACGGCAGCGCAGCCGCTTCTGGACTCTGTCCACAATCTCCTCGGTCCTGTCGCCTTCTTTACGAATTTCATCCAGATCTTCGTGCTCTGTCTGTCGTGGCTGATCGTACTGGCAGCGTTCTTCATTCTTGCCGTGCAGCTTTTCGTGGCGCTGATCGAGTTCAAGCTGACCACGCTGGCAGGCTTTGTGCTGATCCCCTTCGCCCTGTTCAACCGCACCGCCTTCCTCGCGGAGAAGGTGCTGGGCAATGTCGTCTCGTCGGGTGTGAAGATCATGGTGCTGGCGGTCATTTCCGCCATCGCGTCGGTTCTGTTCGCCCAGTTCTCAACCTCCTACGGCAGCGACGTTCCCACGATCGGGCAGTCCGTCTCGGTGGTGCTGGCCTCTCTTGCAATTGTCGGCCTGTCCATTTTTGGCGGCAGCATCGCCAACGGGCTGATTTCCGGTGCGCCCCAGCTTGGCGCGGGAGCGGCAGTCGGTACCGGCATGGCGGTTGGCGCCATGGGTGCTGCGGCGGCGGCCGGTGTCGGGGCTGTTGCTTCCGGTGGTGCCGCCGCCCTCGGTGCCACGGCTGCCGCCGCGCGGGGAGGGGCCGCGCTCGCCGGGGCAGCCACGTCCGCCTATTCGGCCGGAGCCGCAGGCGCATCAGGTGGTGCGGGCAGCATGGCCGCCGGGATCGGAGGCATGGGCCGGGCTGTCAGTGGGAACGTCGCGAACGCCGTCAAAGGGGCGGCCTCGCGTGCAGGCTCCTCCCTCAGGGAAAGCTACGCCGCCGGCGGACGCTGGGCCGCGCGCGGGATGGGGGAGGGAGGCGAAGGCGGAGCCGGGGATAACGGACCGGCACCTTCTGGAGGCGGTGGCCCGGCTGGAGGAGGTGATGGCGGTGGAAACGGCGGTCCTTCTGGTGGCGGTTCCGGCGAACCGCCCCGCTGGGCTCAGAAGATGAAGCGCCGACAGGCCGCAGCCCATGCCGCCGAGGCGGCGCATATCATCCGCTCCGCCGATGGCGGGGGCGGATCTTCCTCAATCGATCTGTCGGAAAAGGAATGAGGACGATGTTCCGTCGCTCGACCACACGCTACGGGACCACGCCCGAACCCGTGACACCGTATCAGAAAGCCGCCCAGATCTGGGATGAACGCATCGGTTCCGCCCGCGTGCAGGCCCGCAACTGGCGGCTGATGGCCTTTGGTAGCCTGTTCCTGTCCGCAGGCCTCGGGGCCGGGCTGGTCTGGCAGTCCGCGCGCGGCACCATCACGCCGTGGATCGTGCAGGTGGATCGTCTGGGGCTGGCACAGGTCGTGGCCCCCGCGACAGCGGACTATATGCCCGCCGATCCCCAGATCGCCTGGTATCTGGCACAGTTCGTCCACGACGTACGCGCCCTGTCGTCGGACCCCGTTGTGGTCCGGCAGAACTGGCTGCATGCCTATGATTTCACCACCACGTCCGGTGCGCAGGCGCTCAACGACTATGCCCGCCTCAACGATCCGTTCTCGCGCATCGGGCATGAGCAGATCGAGGTGGACATCGCCTCGGTGATCCGCGCCTCGCCCGGCAGCTTCCGTGTGGCCTGGACCGAGCGGCATTACCGCGACGGGGCGTTTACCGCCACCGAACGCTGGACCGCCATTGTCTCGGTCGTTCTGCGCACGCCACGCGATGCCGATCATCTCAGGAAAAACCCTCTGGGCATCTACGTCTCCGCCATCAACTGGTCGAAGGAACTCGGACAATGATCCGTCGCGCTCTTCGTTTTCTTTCTCTGCTTGCCCTGCCCCTGGCCGGATGCGCGCAGCAGTACTATCCGCCCGTCATACGCTATGATGACGCCGCGCGCGCAACGAGAATTCCCGATCCACCGAAACCTGTGCAGGTGGTGGAGGTGCCACAGCTACTTCCCCTGCCGGGCCAGCTCAAGCCGCTGCCCTCACGACGCGCGGTCCATACGGCTCCCGAAGTCGCCGACCCGACAGCACGTGTGACGCAGGCCAATCTGGCGGCCCGAATTCAACCCACGCGGGCCGGGTTCATCAATGCGGTGCAGGTTTATCCTTATTCTCCCGGTGCCCTCTATCAGGTCTATACCTCGCCGGGCGAGATCACTGACATCATGCTCCAGCAGGGGGAGAAGCTGGTGGGCACCGGACCCGTGGCGGCAGGAGATACCGTACGCTGGATCATCGGCGATACCGAGAGCGGGGCAGGGGCGACAAAGCGGATTCATATTCTGGTCAAGCCGACGCGGCCGGACCTCACAACCAACCTGATCGTCAATACCGATCGGCGGACCTATCTGGCGGAACTGCGCTCTACGCCCGCGACCTACATGGCATCGGTATCGTGGGATTACCCCGAGGATGACCTGATCGCCCTGCATCGGCAGGACAGCGCCGCCGATGACGCTGCCCCAGTGGATGTAGGGCTGGACCTGAACGCGCTGAATTTCCGTTACGCGATCCAGCCGGTAAAAGGCGGCACGCCGCCCTGGCTGCCCGGCCAGGCGTTCGATGATGGTCACAAGGTCTATATCGCCTTTCCAGCCGGCATAGGGCAGGGGGAACTGCCCCCTCTGTTCGTGCTGGGGGCGGATGGCGGGCCGGAACTGGTCAACTACCGGGTGCGGCAGAACTGGATGATCGTGGATCGGCTGTTCGCTGCCGCCGAACTGCGGCTGGGCGACAAGCATTCCGAGCAAAGAGTGCGTATCGTACGCACCGATGGCAGGAAGTCGTGACCGACACGCAGGATCGTCAGGATGAGGGTGGGGACGTGTCCGGCAACGGAAGCGGATCGGGACCATCATCCCCGCCTTCTCCTCCCGATCTGCGCCTGCGGACGGAACGACCGCGCGTTGTGCGTCTTAACCGCACCGTGGTCTGGGCGCTGGGTGGGGTAGGGATGCTCGCCATTGGTCTGGCTCTTGGCTACGCGCTGGAGAACAGCAGTCACAAAGCGCCGCCCGCCGCCAGTCAGGACACGGATGTGCGCCCGTCCGCCGATGGGCTGGCGGGGCTGCCCTCAGACTATGTCGGCAACGGCGTGCCGAAGCTCGGTCCTGCTCTGCCAGGCGATCTGGGACACACTATCCTGAAGGCACAGGGGCAGGGGAAAGTCGCATCAGGTGGTGATAACCGGCGGGCCGCGCAGGAGGTGGAGGCCGCGATAGCCAGCAAATTGTTCGTGCAGATAGGGGAGCGTGACCGTGTCAGCACACAGGCGCCGACGCCTGCGTTGGGCGCTCCTGCCTCTCAGGGGCGGGCATCTAGCACGGCCGGACCACAGGCTGGGAACCTCGCCTTTCTGGAAGGGCAGCCTGATCGCGCGACGACCAGCCCGGACCGCATTGTGCCGCCCGTCTCGCCCTATATTCTGCAAGCGGGTACGGTGATTGCCGGCGTGCTGAACACGAAGATCAGTTCCGACCTGCCTGGCCAGATCGTCGGCCATGTGACACAGAACGTCTATGATAGCCCGACCGGGCGGTATCTTCTGATCCCGCAGGGCAGCACCCTGTTCGGGGCCTATAACAGCAGTGTCTCCTTCGGGCAGCAGCGCACCCAGATCATCTGGACCCGGCTGATCTTCCCCGATGGCGAGAGTCTGGTGCTGGAGAAGGTGCCCGGCGGCGATGCCATCGGTCAGTTGGGTCTGGCGGATGAGGTCAACAATCACTGGGGGCAACTGTTCAAGGCGGCCCTCGTCACGACGCTCCTGAGCGTGGGCTCCGAAGCCGGGACGTCCTGGAATGAAAACAACCTGATGCAGGCCATCCGCAGCGGCGCCAGCAACGGATTTTCCATGGTCGGAAACCGCCTGATCGATCACAGCCTCAACGTCCAGCCAACCCTGACCGATCGACCGGGACTGCCATTCACGCTTGTTATGAATCGTGATCTGGTTCTTAAGCCTTGGAAAGAGAAGGAAAGCCGCCCATGACGAAGCTGAAACTCGGTCCGAGCGAGGACCTTAGGCCTGTAAGGGTCATGCTGGAACTGCTCGTCGTCTGGGTGCGTGATGGGTACATTGGGGCAAAATTTTCTATTTGGTGTCCTCGTTCTGGGGACAATCCATAAGTCTGAGCTGCGTTTCAGGGTTATCAATAGACATTTTCCACTATTCCGATAATTTGCGATCAATGACCATACCTCAACACTTCCGCGTCAGTTCGCATCTCAAGGACATCATTGGGCAAGACCTCGTCACCAATGAGTTTGTCGCAGTTTTCGAACTGGTCAAAAACTCCTTTGATGCCCGTGCTAGCCGTGTCGATATTATCTTCGATAATACTCATAATGAGATTTGGATCGTCGATGATGGCAAGGGAATGAATGAGGTTGGTATAAAAGATCGCTGGTTGTTTGTTGCCTATTCGGCGAAAGCCGATGGAAGTGAGACTGAACGTGTTTCGGGTGACTACCGAGATCGGATAAGGCCCAGTGGACAATTTGCTGGTAGCAAGGGTATCGGGCGGTTTTCATGTGATACCCTTGGAGGGCTGTTGACGATGTCAACACGCACTTCGCGGCAAGAAACGACGCAAGTCCTAACTGTTGAATGGCGAAAATTCGAACTAGACAATAAACAACTCTTCCAACGGATCGGGGTTGATCTGGGGCAAGCCCACGGCTTTCCTGATGACGCCCCTATAATAATGCCACCGGATTCAGGCACTGTTCTTAGGATAGGCGACCTGCGCAGTGATTGGAATTTTGAAAAAATCAGTAGGTTGCGGCAGTATCTTGGTAAATTAATTGATCCCTTTGGAACGACAGACGATACACCTGTTCACCTTACGGTCGTCGATAATCGTTTAAATGAAGAAACAGTCCGCTCTCTATCCGGTCCAATCGGGAACGATATACGTAATTTATTAGCGGAAAAGACTACTAGGATATTAGTTAATATTGATAGTTCTACGATTGAAACGCATTTATTTGATCGTGAAAGATTAATATATATAATAAAAGAAAAAAATACTTACCGTGGGCTCGATAATACCTGTCTCTTATACACATCTGACGCTGCCGACGATACTC
>CALFLO010000040.1 GCA_937880175.1 uncultured Gluconobacter sp. | reverse complement strand
CGTCCGACATGAGACAAATGCTGCCGTCAATCGTGCGATCGTCGGACGCTTACTTTCAAAACGCGAATCAGATACCTCAACTGCGGAACACACGCCCTCCCCAGAAGGACGCAGCGCAGCAATGGTTTTTTCTTTTCGCCGGACCACGGCCCTCTTGGCCACAACGACCCTGGTTTCCCTTCTTCCTCTTTGTGGCCACGCCCGGGCCGCCGACCAGATGCAGATCATGGAACGGCAGATCCAGGCGATGCAGGCACAGCTCTCCAGCATGAAGAAAGAGCATGCCGATGAAGTCAAACGCGCCCGGGCCGTTCTGGCGCGCCAGCGGGAAGAGGCTGAAAACAACCCATACGCCCAGCGTGGCCGCTATATCGGTCAGCCGCGCACGGCCGCGCAGCCGCTGATCAGCGTCCGTCCGGCCAAGCCTGGGGCCGATGATGGCCGTCCGGCTTCAGACCGCGCAGACGTCTCCTCCTGGGCCGACTTCCAGCGCGCCACCGCGCAGGATGAAGAAGTCAGCGTGGGCGGTATCAAGGTCGGCTTCCCGGGTGGCCGTCCGACGATCCAGTCTTCCGACGGCGCCTATGCCCTCTCGATCGGCCTGGCCTATCATGAAGACTTCGGCGGCTTCTTCAATTCCGGACCGCGCGCCGGCGAAAGCCGCGGCGCCTTCAACGGCTTCACGTCCAACCAGCGCCGCCTGCGTATTCCGTTCATGTTCCGCTACAAGAACTGGGTCGCGGCCGTCACGCCCGACTTCGGCGCCAATCATAACGACGGTTATGTCGGCCTCTATGAAGGCAACCTGAACTACACCGGTCTTCACAACACGGTCCTGACCGTCGGCTACTTCCAGCCGCGCGTGACCGAGGAAGATTCCGAAAGCTCCAACGACTTCTTCACGCTCGAGCGTCCGAGCATCACCGACATGGTGCGTAACATCGCCGCAGGCGATGCCCGCTTCAGCGTCGGTGGCCTGCATTACGAGAAGCGCTGGTGGGTTGCCGGTTACTTCACGGGTCAGGAATGGGGCCATCGCAACGCTTCGGACAGCAGCTCCACCTATTACGGCGGCGGCAGCGGCTCCACGGTCGACAGCCAGACGGGCGCCACCCTGCGTGTCGCCGGCCGTCCGATCGTGACCAAGGACGTGGACCTGCATGTCGGCGCTTCGGCAATCTCCGCCTTCAAGGTCGCCTGCAACACGGGCACCGACCCCAACCACTGCACCCGTTCGACGTCCTTCGGACAGCGTCCTGAATTCGACATCGGCGAAGCCAACCTGGCCGCCACCGGTGGCATCAGCAACGCCGCACAGGTCTGGGCCGCCGGTCCCGAACTCGGCCTGCGCTGGCGTCGCCTGATCGTCAAGGGCGAGTACTATCACGTTGGCGTCCAGCGTTCGGCACCGGGCCTGAAATCCGCCAGCTTCCAGGGCTGGTACGGCTCCGCCGCCTACACCCTGTTCGGCAACCCGCGCATGTACAACATCAAGGAAGGCGCTTTCGGCGCACCGGGCGTGAAGGCTTCCGAGGAATTCAACCCGGCCCTCAACCAGTGGGGTGCACTTGAAGTCGTCGGCCATTACAGCGTCATCGACCTCAACAGCAACCTCAACGACGCGAACTCCAAGAACGTCATCCGCGGCGGCCAGCAGACCGTCTGGACCGGCGGTCTGAACTGGTACCCGAACCGTCACTTCCGCCTGATGATGGACTACAGCCACTTCATCGTCTCCCGCAGCAACCAGGCCACCAACACGGCCGGCCGCACGGGCAACTCGATCGCAGCCCGTATCCAGGCCGCGTTCTAAACCGTACCCGTTACCCTCTCCCGGACGAGGGTCCGGGAGAGGCCTCTTCGCCCAACACCATTGCGTGCACACCCGCTTTCCCGATTGCGGCCCACGCCCCGCAGACAGCATGCTTCCCGTTTCCCAACGAGAGAACCGGCTGATGCTCCCCACCGCAAAACCGCTCCTTCCCGCAGCAGCACTCGCAGTGGCCCTCCTGTGCTCCACCGCCTTCGCCCAGCCCGCTGCCAGCTCCCATATCGTCACCAGCCAGAAACTTGACTGGTCCACCGCAGCAGCACTCGCCTCCGAAGCCGTGCGTCTCTGCGCCGCGCAGGGCTATTCCGTTACTGCCACGGTCGTGGACACCAGCGGCCATGAGCAGGCCGTCATCAAGGGCGACACCGTCCCCCTGCAATCGCTCTCCGTGGCCTACCGCAAGGCCTACACAGCCTATTCCTACGGTCTGGCCTTCAATAAAAACACGACCAGCGAACTGATCGCCGCAGGCGTCACCGGCCCTGCGAACGGCGCCCTGAACACCATTCCCGAAGTCCTGTTCGTCCCCGGTGGCGTCACGCTGCGCCGCACCACCGATCACGCCATCCTCGGCGGGTTGGGTGTTTCCGGCGCACCCGGTGGCGACAAGGACGAAGCCTGCGCCCTGCATGCCGTCGAAAAATTCAGGAATACCTTCCAGTAACGCCACCCGCCCATTCCGTGAGCGGAAAGTCACGGAAGGTTTCATCTTCAGTTGCTTCCCTTAGGTTTTCTCCAGACCGTCCAGTCTTTCCGGTAGAGT
This sequence comes from uncultured Gluconobacter sp., assembly GCA_937880175.1. Classification (GTDB taxonomy): domain Bacteria; phylum Pseudomonadota; class Alphaproteobacteria; order Acetobacterales; family Acetobacteraceae; genus Gluconobacter. The sequence continues at coordinate 11,851 of CALFLO010000040.1, read as the reverse complement.
TTCCCTTTGAGAAACTTCCCGGTATTGTCCGGCCCGAATGAAGACTTCCTGAAAGACTGTCTCTTGCTGCGCTGGTTTCTGGTTTCCATCCTGTCCCTGACCGTCCTCCTTCTCGCCCTGTTCGGTGCGGGATGGGTCTGGATCGACCACAAGGACCTCGCCGCCTTCGCCACCGCGAAGCTGGAAAAGAAGCTGGACCGCACCGTCCATATCGGCGCCCTGCACGTCCATCCCGGAACCTGGCTGACGATTGAAGCTGACGACATCTCCGTCGCCAATATCGCCAGCGGTACACGCCCGCAGATGATGACGCTCGGCCATCTGGGTGCGCAGGTCCGACTGACCTCCCTGATCTGGGGACCGCCCGAAACCCGCAACATCGTCATCTCGAAATTCTCAGGCCTGTTCGAGCGCACCCCGGCACATCTGCCCAACTGGCGCTTCGGCCCGCATCAGAACGACCCGCGTCCGCCGCTCACTCCAGAAGAACAGGCCAAAGCGGACGCACCGCCCGATCTGGGCAATGCTCCGGGTCTGCGCAGCGTCACGATCCTCGACAGCGACGTCACATACCGTTCGGCCAATGGCGCATCCTACAAGGCGACGCTTGAGAAGGTGGACTTTGCCTCCACCAGCGATACCAGTCCGTTCACCATGACTCTGACCGGGGCCTATAACGACACGCCCATCGTAATTTCAGCCGAAATGGAGCCAATCCGGGACATCCGCAAAACCCCGAAGCGCCCTTACGGCACCAAGGCTCATGTCACATCCGGCGATATGACGTCGGATTTTACCGGCACCCTGACGGACCCGACGAATTTTGATGGTGTGGAAGGCCACACCACCGTCACCACACCGACCTCCGACACATTGTTCAGCGTCGCTGGCATCAAGGGCGATCATGCGCCCGTCAAAATGACCCTGTCCGGCGATTTCAGCCATTCCGGCAATGACTGGCACTTCCGCAAGGCGAATGGCGTCATCCAGACCAGCACGATGGAAGACGGCGACTTCACCCTCATCGAAGGCAGTCACGGCAAACCCGACGATGTCACAGCAAAAATCGGCTTCGGCCGCCTCGACATCAACGGTCTGATGCCGATCCTTGCGCCGTCCGGTTCTAAAGGCAGCAAGAAGAGCCCGTCCACGCTCCACGCTGACCTGCTCCTTATCACGCCGCCCGATCCGGACCCGCTGATCCATTTTGATCTTGCCGCCCGTCAGCTCATTTACAACAAGCTCGATTTTGCGAATCTCAGGATCCAGGCCGCCCAGATCCCCAACCGCATCGACGTTCCTCTCCTGCGTCTCGGCTATATCGGTGCGTCGCTGAGTGCCAACGGGCATATCGAAGCGGATGGAAAATCCTCCCGCATCGCCGCCGAAGTCGCCCTGACCCATGGCGACATCGACCGTCTGCGCCGTGTCGCGGGCCTCGCCCCCGTCCCGGTTCAGGGCAGTCTGAGCTTTCGCATTATCGCCAGCGCCAAGAACGTCCACACCCTCAACGAAGCCATGAGCCGCGCCGATCTCACCGCCGCCGTCAGCATGGAAAAAGGCCAGATCGCCCGCGAAATCGTCGAGGCCGCCTCGATGGATCTGCGCCTGATCTTCCGTCACGCAAAGGGCGTTACCCCCATCACCTGTCTGCTTGGCGTCCTTCAGATGCATCAGGGCATCGGCACCGTCGTGCCGCTCCGTCTGCGCACCGGCGCGGGAACAATCGCGGCCAAGGCGAATTTCGACCTCCCGCGCAGATGGCTCGATCTCGTCTTCGCCAGCCGACCTTTCTCCACCAGTTTTTTTGCGCTGGACGTTCCCGTCCGGGTCAGTGGCCAGTTCGACGCCCCGATCCTCTCCCTCGCCAGATGGTCGAAGGAGGGCCGGAACATGCTCGCGGATTCAAACGAGATCACGAACCTTCCGCCCGCACTCCAGGGTTTCGCGGCCTCGAATGCCTGTGCACGCCCTACGCGCTAGCCATTGAGTCCCCAGAATTTGCACCCCATCCTGCCCCCGGCTATGCACATCGGACCGTAAAGAAGAGGGTCCAGGTATGCGTATTGCAATGGTCGGTGGCGGGTATGTCGGTCTGGTCTCAGGCGCCTGTTTCGCCGAGTTCGGAGCGGACGTCGCCATCGTGGAACGGGACCCGAAAAAGCTCGCCGCCCTCAATGCGGGCGGTATTCCCATCTACGAACCGGGACTGGGCACCCTCGTCGCCAGTAATGTCGACTCCGGACGTCTGACTTTCGGGGATGATCTGGGCGCTGCCATGAGTGACGCCGATGCCGTCTTCATTGCCGTCGGAACCCCCACGCGCCGTGGCGACGGTCATGCTGATCTGACCTATGTCTATGCCGCAGCCGAAGAAATTGCGCGCGCTGCCAGAACGGATCTCCTGGTCGTCACGAAATCCACCGTCCCCGTCGGGACAGGCCGCGAAGTTGCCCGCATCCTGCGCCAGACACGCCCGGACCTGACCTTCGACGTGGCCTCCAATCCCGAGTTCCTGCGCGAAGGCAATGCAATCGATGACTTCATGCGTCCGGACCGCGTCATCGTCGGGATCGACCGTTCGGGACCGGATGCGGGAGCACGCGCGCAAGCCCTGATCGAGCAGCTTTATCGCCCCCTCATGGCCATTCAGGCGCCGATCGTTCTGACGGATCTGGAAACGGCCGAACTGACCAAATACGCCGCCAATGCTTTCCTCGCGATGAAGGTCACCTTCATCAACGAAATGGCCGATCTGTGCGAGAAAGTGGGCGGCAATATCCACGACGTGGCGCGTGGTATGGGTCTGGATCAGCGGATCGGAAACCGCTTCCTCAGCCCCGGCCCCGGTTATGGCGGCTCCTGCTTCCCCAAGGACACCCGCGCCCTGACCGCCATCGCACAGGATGCCGGGGCACCCACAAGGCTTGTGGAAGCCACGGTCTCAATCAACGAAACCCGCAAGACCGGCATGGCCGAGCGCATCATCGCGCAGGCGGGAGGCACCCTTGAGGGCCGGACGGTCGGGGTTCTGGGCCTGACCTTCAAACCTGACACGGACGACATGCGCGAAGCGGCGTCCCTGCCCATTCTCGCCCGTCTGCATGAAGCGGGCGCCACCCTTCAGGTTTTCGATCCCGAAGGCATGGACGCCGCACGCACGCTGCTGCCGCAAGGCGTACGCTACTGCGAGGATGCGCTGGCGGCTGCGCAGGATGCGGATATCGTGGTCGTTCTGACCGAATGGAACATGTTCCGCGCCCTCGACCCCATCCGCCTGCGCAGCGCCATGCGCGGAAACGCCATCGCGGATCTGCGCAACATCTGGAGCCCCGACCTCATGCGCGAGGCCGGGTTCAACTACAGTTCGATCGGCCGCCCCTGACGGCTACGCTTTACTGGGCACGGGCCTCAGCGCGGGCTGCGGCGCGATCCACAGGAGCGAACGTCCCGTTCCGCAGGCGCCGTTCCAGCTCTTCCAGCGACTGCCCCTTGGTCTCGGGCACATAGCGCAGCACGAACCAGAATGCGAAGGCATTCACGCCTGCAAACAGCCAGAACGTCCAGCCAGCACCCAGCATCTGCACCAGCGACAGCGTGGTCAGGGAAATGATCAGATCCGCGCCCCAGTGACTTCCCGCAACGAGGCTCATGCCCTTGCCACGGCAGGAGAGCGGATAAACTTCCGCGCCCACCAGCCAGATCGCGACCGACAGGCTGCCCGTATTGAAAATGGTGTACGCCATCACGGCAGCTACCGTAATCCATGCGCCCACACCGCCCGTCAGATGCATTGCGAACGTGGCGCCCAGAACCGCCAGCGCCACCACGGCGCCCGGCAGCAGCCGCAGCAGCAACGTCCGCCGCCCCCATGTGTCCACGGCCCAGCCCCCGAACACGGTTGCAAAGACCATGCCCACACCAACGGCAACGGATGTCAGAAGGGCGGAATCCTTGCCAAAACCGGCATCGGCAAAAATCGTTGGCGCGTAATACATGACCGCATTGATGCCCGTGAACTGGCACAGAAGCGCAATCCCCACTGAGGCGGTCAGAGCAGGCCGCACCCAGGGTTTCGCCAGTTCGGACCAAGGCGCCTGCACATCATGGTTCTCTACGATCTCGTCCAGTTCCCTGTCCGCAGCCTCATCGGACAGGCGGACACGCCGCAGAACCATTCTGGCCTCTTCCGTCTGGCCATTCAGGGCCAGCCAGCGCGGGCTGTTGGGCAGGAATGCCATGCCGACGAACAGGATCAGCGCGGGAAGCATCCCGATCCCGAACATCAGGCGCCAACTGGAATCCCGCAGGAAATATCCTGTGATGAAGGAAATCGTAACGCCGGAAACCACGGCGAGCTGAAAGCCCACGACAAGCCGGCCACGACGCTCGGGAGGGGAGATTTCCGCAATATAGATCGGGACGATCTGCGACGCCGCACCAATAGCCAGACCGAGGATCAGCCGGGCGATGATCAACGTCGCAACGCTGTGCGCCAAGGCCACGATGACGGTTCCCACAAGGAACAGGGCGGCCGCGATCATCACCGTCCTCCGACGCCCGATCCGGTCGGAAATGCCACCGGCCCCGAGACACCCGAAAAGCGCCCCCAGAATGATGGCCGAGGTCACGATTTCCGCCCCGAGCGTATCCAGATGAAACTCATTTCGCAGCTGAAGCAGGGCGGAAGAAATGATTCCGGTATCATATCCGAACAGCAGCCCTCCCGTTGCCGAAATGGTCGCAATGAAATTCGTCAGGGCGTGTCCGCGCAACCGTCCGGGTGCGTTCCTGTTCTGCATCGTGAAACCTTCCACCGCGAAGCCGCAGGCCATTATTCGTAAGACAATCCGTCTTCGTTAACGCTCCAGATCAGAAAAGTAACATCACAAAAGTTACGGTTTTCGTTTTTGCCGTGAACTTTCTCGTGTGCAGACAGGCGTCTCGCCAGCACCGCAGACATGAAAAAACCCCCTCTCCTTACGGAAAGGGGGGTCTGGCATCATCCCAGCAGGGAAATGCCGTCTTACGGCTGAACGATCCGCAGGATGAACGCCGTCAGGGTATTGATGGCTTCCTGCTCCGGACGGTCCGCAGGCAGACGCAGTTCCGGAGACACTGGCGCTTCATAAGGGGCGGAAATACCCGTGAATTCCGGAATTTTCCCGGAACGCGCCGCAGCATACAGCCCCTTGGGGTCCCGCTTTTCACAGGTTTCCAGCGGTGTATCGACGAAGACTTCATGGAAGTTCTCGCCCACGATCTGCCGTGCCTGCGCCCGGTCCGACTGAAGCGGGGAGACGAGTGCCACGATCACGACCTGCCCGCTCTCGGCGAGGATCTTGGCCACATGCGCTGCCCGGCGGATATTCTCGTGACGATCTTCCGGCGAGAAGCCAAGGTCGCTGCATAGCCCGGCCCGAAGGGTGTCTCCATCCAGAACCGTCGCGTTGACCGCCTGTTCGGACAGCGCTAGCTCGGCCGCGCGCGCAACCGTGCTCTTGCCGGACCCCGGCAGACCCGTCAGCCAGAACACACCACTCTTGTGACCACGCGCCTGAACCTGACGGGCAGCGGACACACGGCTCGCCGTCGGATGGATGGCATGTTCGCCGTCCGCCAGTTCAGCCGGACCGATCAGCGGCGCGCCACCAACGATGCGCTGGTAGCGATCCACCAGAACGCCACGGCCATCGCCAAAGCCCGGGGAGAACGGGTCGAACAGCACGGCATGGGACGCCGCCAGCGTGATTTCTGCAAACCCGTCCGGCGGGACGCTGTCACCCTCACGCAGGGTCAGGTCTTCCAGATCGACCACGGCATCAATGGAGGCCACCGTCACATCATGCTCGGCCGTGGTCAGGCGCAGCGTGAAGCTCTCGCCCACCCGTAGGGGCTCGCCGCGCAGCCAGAACAGACGGGTGCGGATCCGGGCCGAACGCTCGGGAGCTGCAGCCTTGTCATCAGCAGGGAACAGCAGATCCCCACGGTCCGGCACCAGATCAGGCTCCAGACGCAGAGCGATGGACTCGCCCGCCCCTGCAACCGGAAGCTCCGGCGCATGCCAGCGGCAGACTTCCGCCACGGTCGCAACCTGGCCCTGTGCCCCGATGCTCAGACGATCACCCGCACGGACGGTGCCGCGCTCGATCCGGCCCGCCACATAGCGGATGCCGTCAAAACGATAGACGTCCTGCACCGGCATCCGGAACGGCAGCGCAGCGCGCGAAGCCGGAGGCGGCACATTGGCCAGCGCCTCGACCAGCGTCGGGCCCTTGTACCAGAGCGAACGCTCGGAACGGCTGGCAATGTTGTCACCGTCGCGGGCGGAGGCCGGAACAACGGCCTCAACCTCGATTTCCAGACGGCCCAGAAGCTGGCGAACGTCGGACTCGACCTTGACGATTTTCGCTTCGTCAAATTCCAGAAGATCGGACTTGTTGAGCAGCACGATCACATGGCGGATGCCGATCAGACGCAGCAGCATGGCATGACGCCGCGTCTGCTCCTGCGCGCCTTCCTTGGCATCGACGACCAGCACGGCGGCTTCCGCATCAGCGGCACCCGTAATCATGTTGCGCAGAAACTGGCGATGGCCCGGCGCATCGACGATCACGAATTCCCGCGATCCCAGACGGAACGGAATGCGCGTGGAATCAACCGTCACGCCCTGATCACGCTCGATCTGAAGGGAATCGAGCAGGAAGCTCCACTCCACCGCCAGACCACGCTTGCGGCTGCTCTCGACGATCTGCGCCAGCTTGCCGTCCTGAAGGCTGTCGGTGTCGTACAGCAGACGCCCGATCAGCGAGGACTTGCCGTGATCGACATGCCCGACGATGACAATGGGGGTCGCGGCGGCGCGGTGGGTTTCCGAAAAGCTCTCGGTCACGATGTTATCGCCCATTTTCACAGATATCCCGCTACACGCAGACGCTCGAACACGTCCTCGGACTCATGATCCATCGCACGGCCAGCGCGCTCGGAGGTCCGGCTGGTTTCCAGTTCGGCAATCACTTCCGCCACGGTTGAGGCATTACTCTCGATCGGGTTGGTGATGTCCTGATCGCCCAGCGAGCGGTAACGCTTGCCGTCTTTCGCGAAATACAGGTCCACCAGCGGAATGCCCTCGCGCTCGATGTAACGCCAGATATCGATCTCACGCCATGACAGCAGGGGGTGGACGCGGATATGCATGCCGTCTTCATACGGCGTCGCATACTGGTCCCAGAACTCGGGCGGCTGGTTGCGCACATCCCAGCGATGCCCCGCACCACGCGGGCTGAACACGCGCTCCTTCGCACGGGTCGCCTGCTCGTCACGACGGATACCCGCAATAACGCCGCGCAGCTTGTGCTTGTCGATCATCGCGGCCAGGCCAGCCGTCTTGCGCGCGGCCGAGCGGGCTGCGGGCGGCAGAGACGGGTCGATTTCCTCAACCGGCGGACAGTAGCCCAGCAGCAGGTCGAGGTCCCATTTCTTGGTGTATTCGTCCCGGAATGCATACATTTCCGGGAATTTCTTCTCGGTATCGACATGCATGACCGGGAACGGCACACGCCCCATGAACGCCTTGCGCGCCAGCCACACCATCACGTTGCTGTCCTTGCCCAGCGACCACAGCAGGGACAGGGGCTTCAGCTTGCGATAGGCCTCGCGCAGGATGAAAATGCTCTGGGCCTCAAGCTGGTCCAGATCATCCATGATACGCGGCTGTGCCAGGGAAGAAGCAGTCCCCGTGGTGGACTGTTCCCGGGACAGGATCCGTGTTTGCGTCATTATCCGCTCCGTAGTCATGCCGGCCTGTGAATGCCGCATTCCGTCTTGGCCAGACCGGCCCAGCGGCCCGCCCGTCCATCTTCACCATCCTTGACCGCCCTTGTGCAGGGAACACAACCGATCGAGGTGTAACCTTTTGCAACCAGTGGATGCCGTGGCAGGTCCCGGCGCTGCATCTGCGCCTCGATCTGCCCGGGCCCCCAGCCCGCCAGTGGATTAAGCTTCACACTGCCATCAGGCTGCGGATCGACCAGCGGCAGCGCTGCACGCGTCGCGGACTGGCTGCGCTTGCGCCCCGTGATCCAGACATCGAAATCAGGCAGCACCAGATCCAGCGGCTCAACCTTGCGCAGCGCGCAGCACGCATCAGGATCGAAATCCGCGAGCTGATCCTGTGGATCCCGGTCATGCAGCGCTTCTGACGTGGGCGACAGGCTGCGGACATCCGAAAGCCCGAGCCTGCGCGACAGGCGGTCACGATATTCGAGCGTTTCGGGAAAGTGCCGCTTCGTATCCAGAAAGAATACCGGAACGGAGGGGTCGGCCTGCGCCACGAGATCCAGCAGAACCGCCGATTCCGCCCCGAACGACGAAATCACGGCCACACGCCCCCGCAGCAGATCCAGAGTCTGCGCCAGCACCCGGTCCTCGGGAATCTGACGAAGGTGATCCAATTCCGTCCGTGAGAGAGGCATGCGCTGCACCTACCTGTGTCCAGATCAGTCCTGCCACCTGCGTGGCACGACCCGAGACATAGGCGCATCACCTGTAAAAATAAACTATTTTGTTTGATATAACTTTTATTTTTAGTTGTTATGTGCCGCAGCACCTCCGGCTTTCAGCACAATATCCGCCGATGAAACTGGGAATGTCGCGCAGATCCGGCATGCGCCCTCCCGATCCAGTCGAAACATCCGTCAACGCAGCCTTTAATCAAAAGGACAATCGAGCCTGATGATCTTCACGCGGAGCATACTCGCGCCGCATTCCAGCCGGACATCAGAAAAACTGGCATATCAGCACATATAGTGGCCAATCACACCATTAGGCTGATTGCGTAAATCCACTCAGACGGCATGAAAGTCACAACAGACGAAATCTGGCACGGTTCATGCATCAGCAGCCTTCATGGACATGCTCTCACCCTTTTGCACCCAGCGCCTTGCGGGCCTCCTTGTCCGCCAGACCATGCAGCCGCAGATGATGGCGGAACTGGTAATAGGTCAGGCCAAGCAGTTCCGCCGCGCGCCGCTGGCTGAACTGCGCCTCGCGCAGGGCGGATTCCAGAAGGCTGCGTTCATGCGCCCTGACGTCCTCGCCGAAATCCCGTGGAAATGTCAGCGCCTCAGCAGCCGACCCAGAGGACTGAGGGGCAGCAACCGGCGCGGCCATATCCTGCCAGTCCGGCGTCACGAACGGGTCCAGCACGATCTCGTCCAGCGCCTTTTCCGGATGGTCCATCCGATAGACGCTGCGCTCCACCACATTGCGCAGTTCGCGCACGTTTCCGGGCCAGTCATAAGCCTGCAGACGCGCCAGCGCCCGGTCCGTAAAGCCCGCGAAAACCTTCCGCTCCAGTTCCGCGCTCATACGGGTGGCGAAATGCCCGGCCAACAGCGGGATATCCTCGGGACGGGCACGCAGCGGCGGAATATTCACGACATCGAAGGCCAGCCGGTCCAGCAGATCCGCCCGGAAACGCCCTTCCCGCGCCATGGCAGGCAGATCGGCATTGGTCGCCCCGATCAGCCTCACATCCACACGGATGGTCTCGCTGCCACCCACACGCTCGAAACTGCCGTATTCAATCACCCGCAGCAGTTTTTCCTGCACGGCCTGGGACGCGGTGCCGATTTCGTCGAGAAACATCGTGCCCCCGTCCGCGCGCTCAAAGCGCGACAGACGGCGCTTTTGCGCGCCCGTGAACGCACCGGCCTCGTGGCCGAACAGTTCGCTGTCCAGCAGCGCTTCGGGCAGAGCCGCGCAGTTGAGTTTTACCAGTGGCCGGTCCCAGCGGTCCGACAGCAGCGCCAGACGCGCGGCCACCAGTTCCTTGCCGGTCCCGCGCTCGCCGATCACGAGAACCGGCCGCTTCAGGGGCGCCAGACGGGAGACCTGATCCAGCATTCCCAGAAATGCCGGAGCCCGCCCGATCGGGGTCGGCACCTCGTCCATATCGGTGCTTCTCGCCATTTTCTGGTCTCTCACGCCCCTGTTTCGATCTTCAGTTCATAACACCCTCAAAACAGCATCGCTGACAAGGGCAGGCATTCTGTCCTAAGTCTCTCTCACAGGAAGGAAAGCATCATGGGTATTTTTTCGCGCCTCGCCGATATCGTGAACTCCAATCTCAATGCGATTCTCGCCACAGCCGAGGACCCGCAGAAAATGATCCGTCTGGTCATTCAGGAAATGGAAGACACGCTGGTCGAGGTCCGCAGTCAGGCCGTCCGCACGATCGCCGAGCGCAAACAGCTCGAACGCCGCGTGCGCACCATGATGCATGAGGAAGACGAGTGGCACCGTAAGGCCAGCCTCGCCATCGAGCGCGACCGTGACGATCTGGCGAAGGCCGCCCTCGCCGCCCGTCACAGCGTGGAACAGTCCCGCGAAGCGCTGGAGCAGCAGATCGTCCAGATCTCGGACGGTCTGGACCAGCAGAACGACGACATCTCCAAACTGCAGGCCAAGCTTGCGGACGCAAAATCCCGCGAGAAAGCGCTGTCCATCCGCGCACGGACCGCACAGGGCCGCCTGAAGACCCGCGAGAAGCTCTATGACACGCGCATCGACGATACGCTGAACCGTTTCGATCAGGTGGAACGCGCTCTTGATGAACTGGAAGGCAAGGCCGAAGCGTATGATCTGGGACGCCGCACGGGCCGGCCGTCGCTTCAGGAGGAACTCGCGGCCCTTGAAACCGATGCTGTCGTGGAAAACGAGTTCGAGGCCCTCAAACGCCGTGTGTCCGAAAAGAAAAACGCAGGCTGAGAAAAGGCTGACCGAAAGGCCCAAGGCATGAACTCGTCCATCTTCCCCTTCCTTGTTCCCATCACGGCCATCATCTGCTGGTCCGTCGTCAGCATGGTCAAACATGCCAATGGCACGTCAAAGGGCGGCGCACAGCAGGACCCCATGCTTCAGGCCGCACTGACACAGGCCGAAGCCCATGCTACGCGTCTGGAAGAAAGGATCGACCAGCTCGAACGCATCCTCGATGAGGATATCCCGGGCTGGAGAGCAAGGAACGCACGATGACACGCCGCCCCGTCCTCTTTTCCGGCCCCCGCCCTGCGCTTCTGGCCCTGCTGGCGGGCATCGCCCTGCTGTCGCCTGCGGCGCAGGCCGCACGGATGACCCTGTCCGGGGAAGATCTGGATCTGTCCATTCCCTGTACAGGACAGGTGAAGGTCGTGGTCGATCCGGCCATGAAGGACGGAGCGACCCTTGATTCGAGCAGCATGGCCCAGGTCGCGATGCATACGGGCAAGGAAGAAGCGGAAAGCCGCATTTCCATTGCTACGAAAGCCTGTGCTCCCAACGGAAAGCTGACCATCAGCATTTCCCCCAGCACCGGCCTGACCATCCATGACAGCCACGACACGCATTTCATCATCACCGGAAGACTCGCCTCGCTGGACGCCAGCCTCGATTCCACGACCATGGACATTGAGGACACCCAGTCCCTCGACCTGAACATGCAGGGTGCGTCCAGCGTCCACATCAAATCGCTGGAACGTGCGGCCCAGATCGTGGCGTCGGGCGCGTCCACACTGACCGCCGATACGGCCCAGCTCGCCGCGCTTTCGGTGCAACTGACGCAGAATGCGGGCATGATGCTCTCGGGTGGCAGCATCGACGCGCTCACGCTGATTACGGCGGATCAGGCCAGCGCCACCATTCTGGGCCACGCGACCGTCGCAACCGTCGCCGCCAACGGAACGGGCGAGGTCAATATCGAAGCCGTCTCCGGACCGATGGTGCGCTCGGGCAAAGGTACCGTGCGTGTGGGCGCACAGAATGGCGTGATCTACCGCCCGACACCGCCCCCCCCTGCCGCAGTCGCCGTGCC
>CALFLO010000039.1 GCA_937880175.1 uncultured Gluconobacter sp. | reverse complement strand
ACGAGATGACGTCGAGTCTCGTGGGCTCGGAGATGTGTATAAGAGACAGGACGAGGGGTGCAGACTGGTTGTCGAGCGGCAGTCGTGTGTCTTTGAGACCCATGGGCCAGTGCTCAAGGCAGAATGAGATCCCCGCCAGCAGAGAGGGTGGCAGGGACAGAAGCAGTTCGGTATCTGGAAGGTGAAGCTCTCCCGTTTCCGGAAAGCCGGTATAAAACATGTGCTCACGGTACCACGTCTCCCGGCCGCCCATGTTTTCGAGTGTTTCACGCCAGAGGCCCAAAGCGGCCTCCGCCTCCTGATATGCCGCCTGACTGTTGACCTCCGCCTCATAAACGTGGCTCCACAGATGATGGGTTCCAACCCCGGGAAGCCAGTCGTTCAGTCTGAAAGATTCCTCATCGAGAAGAGGTGTACTGCCAAGCACGAATGCGCCCTGAGACAGGATACAGCAATAGGCAACAATACGGCTGCCGCGCCATTCTCCCCGCAAAGCGAGAGCCTGCTTCAGGACGGCAGGGAACAGCACTTTCCGGGTACGGGCGCTGTAACTGCTCCATTCGCGCTTCTGTAACGCCAGCGGCGCAAGCGGATCAACGATGGCTTCGGGGTCCCTCAGGGTTCGAAGGCGCACGCCGTGTCGGGACAGGTGGTAGGCCCAGAGAAAAACCATATCATTCGGGGGCGCATCCCCGATCGTGAAGGCGTGCAGGTCGTAACGCTGAAACGATCCTACGGAGCGGAAAAGGGTCCCCGTGCGCTTGAGGTAGGTTTGCAACGTGCGGACAAGGCTCTGTCCGACAAAGACCGTTCCATCTTCAAAAAGCAGGCAGACGATCAGCCGAAGCTCGTCGTGGGGATGACAGCCAGAACGGGCTGACTTGGAAATGCGATGGTGCATGGCTATCCCGGGTCATGACAATGGATCCCAGCATTCTGCCATTACGCGATGTGAGAGCGGGTCGTGGGATGGCCTGCATCTGCGCGCCTTCTGACAACCGCGCAGCAAGCCGGCACGAGAGAAGCCGGGGGCGGGTCAGGACGCGAAGAGGAGAACGCGGGTCAGAAGAGAGACAGGGTCAGCCACAGGCCGTCCGGCCGCCACAATGGTCCGGCCGCGCGCGGCCCGCGCCCTGGAGGGCGCGCCATTGTCCCGTCCAGCCGTCTGCGCCTGCGGGAAAGCATCTGAAAAGAGAAAAGGATGTTTTCCGTGGCTACTTCCGTCACAACAGTCTTCACGCTCACCGGGCCGCAGGATCGTCTGCGCCAGATCGCCGAAGAGCGCGCTTACCGGACCTGCGCACCCGAACACATGACGTGGGAGGATGAAACAACACTCGTGATGACCCTCGAAAGCGGGATCGGGACGTCATTTCTTGGTCATGGGCTGGGGCTGTCTGACGAATATCCAGACGTCAGCATCCGGGGCATGGAGTATTTCGACTGCTTTGATAATCCGGCCTTTGCCAAATGGCAGGGCGGTCAGCTTGTCTATGAAGCGGATCTCATCACAGTCTTCGGAATCCTGTTTCCGACAGACGCCACAAAAGACTGGCCGGGATGTAGCGCCAGCTTCTGGCACAGGTCTCCGCCTCTCGCGCCCGCCATAGCCGAGAACTGCCCTGACTTCGATCTGATGCCTTTGCGCCGACTGGCAGGGCGGGTGCCGGGATGGGGTGAGACAACGGACGGCTTCGCCACACTCTTTCTCCGCCCGCCCTCGACACCCGACGCGCAGGATGGCCTCGGGGTGATCCTCTATCCGGAGATCGGCAGGAGCACCCTGGTGACAGGGCTCGACCGCTTCGGTGGCGTCGCCCGGGTTCGGCGTCAGTTCTATGGACAGATCAGCGCCTCGTGCCCGGAGCTGCGGGCCGTCCTGCGGGGCTGCTGGAAGGCCAACGAAAAGAAAAGGAGGAAAGCGCGCCAGGAGCGGAAGGTGCTGAGGAGGAGATTGA
>CALFLO010000038.1 GCA_937880175.1 uncultured Gluconobacter sp. | reverse complement strand
GGCTATCGCGGATGCGGTGGAAGGAAGCTGCCGGACTGCGGTTTGCGGAACCGTCTGCGGGACGGGCGTGTCCTGCGCGTGAGCTGTCAGAGGGAGGGTGCCAAGCGCCGAGAGAACATTGATCTGCAGAAATATTTTTACAAAATACTTACAGGACATCTTGGTATTCTTTCCTGCGATCATAGTAAATATGGCGCATTATTTTGAATAGAGTTTACGAAAGCGGAAAGTCCAATGAACGCGCGGGCTGCGTTTGTGGCGTTTCATGGAAAGATAAAGTCCTTAATGAAGAAAATTCCCAATCACATAATCCGGAACTTTCTTCACTAAATAAAAAAGTATAATTTGTTGCTCTGGATTTACGCAGTTGCGTCGTAACCTGGGTCACGGCGGGATAAGGTTTTTCCGAAAACCTGCGCAGCAGGGTTGTGAGGTTTTGCTGACTGTAACAGGACCTGTTCAGGCGGTGTGACGGTCCCGTTCGATCAGTGCCAGACCTTCGGCGACGGAGACGAACTCCGATCCGCCATCCACGCGGTCTGCGCCAAAACGGCGGTCGACCAGGTTGCGCACGGCGGGGACGAACGATGTCCCCCCGGGCAGGAACACCCGGTCGATATCGTCCGGCCCCAGTCCGGCCTGATGCAGGGCGCCTTCGATGGCATCATCCAGACGGGTCAGGTCGGGGGCGATCCAGCTTTCAAAATCCGCGCGGGTGATGGTCTCTTCGATCTTCAGATCGCGGTGGATGAAGCGCAGGACGGTGCTGTCCTGACGGGACAGGTCGCTTTTGGCCTGTCCGACCGCACGATAGAGGTTCTGGCCTTCCTGATCCTCGATCAGGCGTAGCAGGCTTCGCAGCTTTTCCGGCTCGGAGGATGTTTTGGCGACGTCAGCGATGTCCCGCAGGGTCTGGGGCGTGCGCATCAGCGACAGGCGGTGCCAGCGGCCGAGGCTTGCGAACCATTCGGCAGGGACGGGCAGAGGTTGGCCGCCCATGACGCGATAGGTCGCATCCCGCCCCAGTGCTGGCGCAACGGCATGACTGATGATGCGGTAGTCAAACTGGTCGCCTGCGATACCGACGCCTGAATGGCCCAGCGTCGTGACGCGCTGTCTTCCCTGCGGATCAAAACGCATGACCGAGAAATCGCTGGTGCCGCCGCCGAAATCGCCGACGAGAACGGTCGCGGGCTGGTCGAGGCGCTGCATGAAGCGCCAGCCTGCGCCCTCGGGTTCGAGTACGATATTCGGTTCAGGAAAACCCGCTTCCAGAAAGCTTTCGCGCAGCCGGGCCACACCAAGAGTGTCATCGGCCAGCTCTCCCGCAAAACGCACGGGACGGCCGATCGTGGCACTTACATCGCCCGGGTTCAGTCCGGCCTTGTCCATCAGGGATGTCAGAAAGCGCGCGATCAGGGCTTCAAGCGTCATGACACTGCCGAAAACCCGCGTCTCGCGGAAAGACGTCTGAGCGAGATAGGTCTTCATGGACATGATGAGGCGGCTCTCGGCCGGGTCATCCAGATAGGCCTCGATGGCGTCCAGTCCGATCGCGTCCTTCATGACACGGCGTCGGCCGTCCTGATCCATCCACAGGCAGAGCAGCGTGCGGCAGGTTTCGCTGGTGGCGTGGTCCGTAAAGACGAAGCGGGCAGGGTGGGTGTTGCCGTTTTCATCGGCGATGACGACCACGCTGTTGGTGGTGCCGAAGTCAATTCCGACGCGGATCTTGGTCTGGTTGTGTCCGGGCGCCGTCATTGGTCCTGCTTTCTTCCGGTTTGGGCAAAGGGCGTGGGTTTAGGGAAGAAGCACGCAAAGGCCAAGCATAAAAAAGGGGAAGCGCCCTTTCGAACGCTTCCCCTTTCATGCGTGGATCGAGGATCAGGACGCAGCCATCTCGCAGACGGCGTCTTCCGTAACAGTGGGGCGCATCGTGCCCATCTCGGCTTCGGACTGCACCATGGGGGACATGCCGAGCGCGGAGAGGAGCTGACGGTCGCGGTGTTCGGCCGGGTTCGGCGTGGTCAGGAGCTTTTCGCCACAGAAAATCGAATTCGCACCCGCGAGGAAGCACAGCGCATGGGCTTCGTCGGTCATGTTCTCGCGGCCTGCGGCGAGGCGGACATGGCTCTCCGGCATCATGATGCGGGCCGTGGCGATGATGCGCACGAAGGTGATCGGATCGACGGCCTCGGCCTCACCCAGCGGGGTGCCTTCAACGCGGACGAGCAGGTTGATGGGCACGCTCTCGGGGTGTTTGGGCAGGTTGGCGAGCGTCATGAGCAGGCCGGCGCGGTCGGACAGGTCTTCGCCCATGCCCACGATTCCACCGCAGCAGACATTGATGCCCGCGTCGCGCACGTTCGAAAGCGTGTCGAGGCGCTGCTGGTAGGTGCGGGTGGAAATGATGGAGCCGTAGAACTCCTCGGATGTGTCGAGGTTGTGGTTGTAATAATCCAGTCCGGCTGTCTTGAGGCGCTCTGTCTGCCGGGCGTCGAGCATCCCGAGGGTCACGCAGGTTTCAAGCCCCAGAGACTTCACGCCCTCGATCATTTCGCAGACGGTGTCGAGGTCATGATCCTTCGGCGTGCGCCATGCGGCTCCCATGCAGAATCGGCCTGCGCCAGCTTTCTTGGCAGCGCGGGCTTCCTTCAGGACGGATTCCACGGCCATCAGGCGCTCGGCCTTGACGCTTTTTTCGTGAAGCGCGCTCTGCGGACAATAGGCGCAGTCTTCCGGGCAGCCGCCCGTCTTGATCGAAAGAAGCGTGGAAATCTGCACTTTCGTGGGGTCGAAGTACCGGCGGTGCAGGGTCTGTGCGCGGTACATCAGCTCCGGGAAGGGCAGGTTGATGAGGGCTTGAACTTCGTCGCGGGTCCAGTCGTGGCGGACGTCTGGGTGGGGCGTATGGGTGGCCGTCACGGATCAATCTCCAAGGGTTGCTGCATCACACCTACCCAAAATTGTCCTGCCGTGTCATCTCATCGTCACTATTAGTGAGCCGGAAAACGGACGAGGTCGCAGAATGAAACACTGGCATATCGATCAGATGGACTGGAACTCCTTTGATCCGTCCCGCGTGGATCCCGAAATTATCCCTCTCGTGAAGGCCGCTTCCGTGGTGGAAAAAAACGGTCTCGACTACGCCCAGTATCTTCGTCGCGTCTTCGTGGGGGACCCGGATTTCAGCAAGGCTGCCGAGAACTGGGCCGTCGAGGAAGTGCAGCACGGAGACGCCTTGGGGCGCTGGGCCATGCTGGCCGATCCGTCCTGGGATTATGAAACCGCTTTCGATCGCTATCGGGCATCGTACCAGATCGATGCGGATGTGGACGCCTCGATCCGCGGCTCCCGCACGGGCGAGTTGATCGCGCGTTGTATGGTCGAGACCGGCACGTCGTCATTCTACACGGCGCTGGCCGATGCGACGGATGAGCCGCTGCTCAAGGCCATCTGCAAGCAGATTGCAGCGGACGAATACCGGCATTTCAAGCTGTTCTACGATCACATGCGCCGGTATCTGAAGCGCGAGAAGCTCGGTGTGTGGGCACGGACGCGCATTGCGCTCGGCCGCGTGACGGAGAGCGAGGACGACGAACTGGCTTCGGCCTATCACACGACGAATGAACCGCCGGGCATGGCCTATGATCATCAGCGCTGCATCGCGGCCTATATGTCCAAGGCGATGGGCTTCTATCAGCCCCGGCATATTGATCGTGTCACGGCGATGATCTTCAAGACGATCGGTTTTACGCCGCATTCCCGCTTGCAGAAGCTGGCGTCTTCGCTGGTCTTCCGGCTGATCCAGTGGCGCCAGAAAGTCTTCCGCAGACAGATCGAGGCCTGAGGCCGTCTGCGAAACATTGGGATACTGAAAAAAGGAGACGAAACCGGGCGTCTGTGCCATGAAAGGCACCTGTTTATTCCGCTTGCGTCCGGAGATCTCGATGACCGTTTCCGCCCTTTTCTCCCGTCGTGCCGTCTATGGCGCTGCCCTGGCTCTCTGTGCTGCGGGACTGTACCAGTTCCCGACGGCCAAAGCGGATCCGTATTCCCTGCCGATCGCTTCTTCGGGGCCGGTCACGACAGACACGCTCAGCGCGGCTACACTCTCGGCGCAGCAACTTGCCAAGCAGATCGGCTATGCGCAGTTCACCAGCCCTGACTGGCGTGTCGGTCCGGTCCGTCACATGGTGATGTTCCGCTACACCAAGGACTCCACGACCGCCCAGCGCGCCGAAGTGTCGGGGCGTTTCCTGCATCTGGTGCAGGACAGCCGCCGTGCGGATGGCAAGCCGGTCGTCGTCAGCATCGAAACGGGCTTCCAGAGCAGCGGGGAAGGGGCCGATGCCGGCCTGCAGCAGGCATTTCTTGTGACGTTCCGTTCCGAAGGGGACCGGAATTATTATGTCGGCAAGCCGGTCGTAACGGATGCGGCGTTCTTTGATCCCGCGCATGAGGCGTTCAAGGAATTCGCGGCGCCGTATCTCGAGAAGGTCGTCGCGTTTGATTACACCGTCGCGGCTGTCGTTTCGCCCGCGGGAACCGGTTCGAAGGCGAAAAAGTCCCATCCGGCCCGCTGACCCCAAGGGACGGCGGACTGTCCTTTTGACGAAATGATATTTTATACCTCATTCTAGAAGCACCACTCTGGAATGAGGTTTACACATGAAGCGATTCTTTACATCGAGACATAGTCTGAAACATGGAGCCAGCCTGCTGGCCCTTGCTGCGGGCCTGACGCTCTCCAGTGCACAGGCTGCCGGTTACAATGCCGGCTGGGGCTTTGATGAAGCCGGCATGAACCATGCCGTGCATCCGGGCGACAATTTTTTCGAATACGCCAACGGCACATATCTCAAGAACCTGAAGATTCCCGGGGACATGAGCAGCTACGGCCCGTTCCGTATCCTGTACGAACTTTCCCTGTCGCGTCAGAAGACGATCCTTGATGAAGCGGTCAAGAAGGCTGCCGATGCCCCCACGGACGACATGGGCAAGATCGGCACCTATTACGCCAGCTTCCTCGACCAGAAGGCCGTGGATCGTCTGGGCGGCAAGCCGCTTGCGGCTGATCTTGAAACAATCCGTAGCGTCAATGACGGCAAATCCCTTGCCGCAGCGTTCGGTGCGTCCCTGAAATCCATGATGTTCTCCACCTTCCAGATCGGTGTGGAGCAGGACCAGAAGGACCCCGAGCGCTACATGCTGATGCTCGATCAGGGCATGAGCATCGGTGTTGGTGGCGGTCTCGGTCTGCCGGACACGAGCTATTACACAAACCCCAAGCTGGCGGACAAGAAGAAGGCCTATCAGGGCTATATCGCCAAGATGCTGACGCTTGAGGGCTGGCCGGACGCCGAGAAGAACGCTCAGGCCGTTGTCGATCTCGAAACGGCTCTGGCCAAGGTCGAGGTTCCGCGCGACCAGACGCGCGATCCGCTCAAGACCTACAATCCGATGGCGGTTTCCGAACTGCAGAAAATTGCTCCGGATTTCGACTGGGTCACGTTCCTGACCAGTGCCGGTCTGCCGGCTGACGGGATCGAAAGCCGCAAGATCGATGTGCGCGAGCCCGCCGGTGTCAAGGCAATGGCCACGGTTCTCAAGGCCGCGGATCCCGCGACCCTGCGCGCCTGGCTGGCGTTCCACCTCGGGGATAACGCAGCCGGTTTCCTGTCCAGCAACTTCTATGATGCGTCCTTCGAGTTCAACAGCCACACGCTGTCGGGTGTCGCGCAGCAGTCTCCGCGCTGGAAGCGTGCCGTGCGCGTGACGAACGGTGCTCTGGGCTGGGCTCTGGGTCGCGAATATGTGGCGCGGTATTTCCCGCCTTCCGCACAGGCGCAGATCACGTCTCTGGTGCAGGAAGTGAAGGCGTCGTTCCACGAGCGTCTGGAACATAACAGCTGGATGGACGAGCCGACGCGCAAGGCCGCGCTGAACAAGCTCGACCATTTTGCCATTCAGGTCGGCTATCCGAAGAAGTGGTGGGATTACAGCAAGCTCGACATCCGCAAGGGCGATGTTTACGGCAATGCCGTGCGTGGCGCGGCCTTCAGCTGGCAGCATGATCTGGACAAGCTCGACAAGCCCGTTGACCGTGACGAATGGGGTATGACGCCGCAGACGGTGAATGCTTACAACGATCCGACCATGAACGAGATCGTGTTCCCGGCTGCGATCCTTCAGCCCCCGTTCTTCGATCCGAAGGGTGATGTCGCTGTCAATTACGGTGCCATCGGCGGCGTGATCGGGCACGAGATGAGCCATGGTTTCGACGATCAGGGCCGTCATTATGACGAGCATGGCCGTCTGAGTGACTGGTGGAGCAAGGCCTCTACGGATGCGTTCCAGAAGCTGGCCGACCGTCTGGGCGCGCAGTACGACGCACAGGAAGTCCTGCCGGGCGCGCATGTGAACGGCAAGATGACCA
>CALFLO010000037.1 GCA_937880175.1 uncultured Gluconobacter sp. | reverse complement strand
TCCTTGCAGAGCCTGAATCAAAATTCCCTACAAAAATCAATGGGTCCTGAGCCTAAACATAACTTAATATTAAAAAATAAATCCAAATATCCTTTCTATTTTTAATGGTAATAGGATATGGTTTGGTTGATTTATTGTGTAATATTCTTTGGTTGATTCGGATTCGCGATAGCGAATGCTACATTTGGATTGTGGGATAGTAGCGTAGCTGCACAGTTGGCATGCAGGGTTTTTACCAACAAATTTCCTGCCCTCTCTAATCAGGAGATTTATTCTCTGAATGAAGGGAAGCTGCCATCAATTCGTCACAAGCAGCATATATCTGTTCTATGAGTGAAATGGCTTTGTCTGTTTCACCTGCTGCGAAGCAGGCATCCATCTCTACCTTCAGGTCCCCCAAGCTAGGTATCATTTTCTCGTAAACCTTCTTGAACATGTTGCGTTAGCACAAATCACTAAAATCATTTCTGGGATAGAGTGCGTTAAAATAACACTAAAGGAAACAGTATGACTCGTCGGAATGACATTTTGACACAACATGATAACGAAGATGTGGCAGGGTTGACCCATCCATCCCGAACGAGGCTCAACTCAATGTCGCCCCTTGCTGCAATCATAGGTCGAAACGTAAGAAGGTGCAGGATCGAACGCGATTTCTCTCTCTCAGTTTTGGTGGAGCGGACTGAAATTACCTTGGACGATTTACAGGCCATTGAGAATGAGCATGTGCGTCCAGAGCCTGAACAACTGCTTGCCTTGGCCAGAGCGTTGGATGTTTCGCCAAGTGCCCTGCTGACTGAAGAGTAAACAATTACGGCTTTTTGTTTCGGCTAAAAATTTGGGACGCCCCCCTCTGCCGGACAAGATTTTACAGCCCTATTAAAACTTCATTATCTTTTTCAGTGGAAGGTGGCGGCTCTCTGCTGGAGTTAGGGCTATGAAGAGCTACGTCGACTGGGATGCTGCCGAGAAATTGGGAGTTGTTCTCCCTCTTTCCGATTATGAGCACATCGACATTTCGTCAGGTTCGCTCAACGTCTCAGGTGCCCTTCATGGGACAGAACTTCCAGCCTCTCCTTTTGTGCAAATGCTAGGACGACCGCTGATGGATGAAATGAACAACGTTCAGGATGCTGCTAAGGAACTTCTTCAGACTTATGGGGAAAAAGCTGTTCTGGTTGCGAGCGACAAGGCTACCTTGGCTTCGTATGCTCGGAACGAGACACGCCGGGATTTTTGGATAGCTGTATTCACGGAAATTCGCTGCACTCATCAGAAACAGGCTCATGTCACTGACAAGGAAAATGCCTGAGAGGAAACCGTGGGCGGATCCTAGGTGTTTAGTCCCGGGGTTTGATGGCGGATAGTTGCAGTCCGAAGTCCGCCACCCACGGGCAGAGTTGCCGAAGGCCTCTGTAGAGACACAGATTAAACGGGGGCCGGTCATGAGGCCCACCCAGTATGCGCCTCAGAAAGCTCATGTGATAGCCTGCCAGAACCAGAGGCACCGGGCGTCCGACAGGCATCAGACTACGAAAGAGCCTGTCACTGATTGTCAGATGAGGACGGCCGTTCTCATCAAGACTTTCTTCGAGATGTCCCTGTCGGCAGGTGACGTCCGTGAGCCACGTCATCCCTGCGCCCTCCTCGAAGAAGCCTTCGCGAAAACACAGGGTGATGGAGGCGCCGTGATACGGCACCTCCCATGCTGCTGGTGTGAGATCCACGAGACAGATCCGTCCCGCGGGCCAGCGCGGCAGCCGGATCGGGCCTTGGGTCATGATCTGCCTCCCGAGCGCAGCTGCGCTACAAGGGCAAGGAAACGCTTCTGTAACTGCGCTGGCTCAAGCAGATCGTTGAGATACCAGATCTCGGGCGTAAGGCACTTCTGCCGGTAGACCTCCAGTCTTCGGTCGAACTGCGCCAGCAGATGCGCTTCCCAGTCATTGCGCGTGACCCGGTCCGCACCGCAGGCGCCTACAACCTCAACGTACCGAACCCGATCCTGAAACCGGATCCCCAGATCGGAGAAGAAGCGTGCCGGTGCCGCGATCTGGATGGGGGGCTCGACGTCCAGTGTAATATCAGATGGGATGACCGGACACAGGGCTTCCCACGCGATCCGCTCGGGCGTGGAGTTGAGCTGCGTCCCATCTTCAGCAATTTTCCCTCCTGTCGGCAGATCGTTCCAGCACGCCATGGCCGCTTTGATGACTGCCGCCCAAGCCCAGGTGCCACAGTCACCAAGCCGGGTCAGATGTTGCCCGGCCGGTGTTGGGATATAACGAAACAAGGAGCTGGGCGGCTGAGCTCGCAGACGCAGGCTCAGGTCACGGTAGAGACGGAGGTCGTCCAGGGTTGGCTCGAAGAAAGAGCGCGGGTGAGTATGTCCAGCACCCGTCCGGGTGCTGGAGGAGGAGGAGAGCAACATAATCGATTGTCCTGAATAAGAAGAGCACAGCGGCAGCGCACAGGAGGCGCTGCCGCGGGATAGAAGCGGAAACGAAGCTGACGTCAGCGGGCGGCGGCGAGCACTTCGGAGAGCGGAAGCTCGCTCAGCACGCCAGAGAGAATGCGGCCGGCGACGAACACGTCGTGAATTAAAGAGGCCGGATGATACGGAGCCCTTGTTTGCGGATCGTAGAGCTTCCAGATGCGGTGGTAATCGTCGTGACCGACAATCAGGTTTGAAAACAGGCCCATCATCAGCCTGTCAAAACGCAGAACCTGCAAATCATCCCCATGAGGCAAAGGCCCGAGCCAGCCCTGGACACCACCATCCAGTGGCACAATCAGTGTCGGTGCGCCGTGCTCCCTTCCCTCCTCCTGCTCGTTTTCGATCGCCTCCAGAAAAGGTCGATGAACGAGATCGTTCCGCAGTTCCGGATCAAGACGCAGGAATACCGACGTATTGATCGTATCATGCGAAATGTGCGTTACGGTGAGCTGGTCGGTCGGAGACCACAGACACATGCGTTCAGCAGAGTGGCTGGCACCGCCGGAATTGCCGACCAGCAGATCAAGCAGACAGGCTTCAATCAAAGTGGAGGCACCACCCTTTGGATGAGCAGGAGAGCCTGTGGAGGCGAGCCCGATAATACGAGTTGGAATGTCAGAGGGAGAGAAAAACATAGGAGGTCCAGTAAAAGACTGTGATCACCCGCAGGGTCTTGCCATCTGGCAGAGAGAACCTCTGGGGCGAGAGCCGCAGCGCAGCTCCCCTCCCCTTGTCTGCAGAAGCAAAAAGACCTCCTCCGCTCAGACGGGATGCAACTCCCAGCCCATGTATGTTGCAACTCTACCGGTTTTATAAGCCGCGCCAGCCGGCTATGACCCTGCCCTACCTTTCAGGCAAATCCTGAAGCGATGACCATCAGGTTCAGCATTTCAGATGAGCTTTGCTATTTTTCTCAAAAATCCACTGCCACGCACCAAGGGTGCCTTGGTCTGTGATGAGAGACTTCTCAGGGTAGATGTCACGCTTCCCGATACAGACCCTGATTGGAATTCAAATGCTTTCACGAATAATGAAATCACGATTACTAAAATAATATTTTGATCCTGCGACATATAAATCAGAGATAATTTGATTATAATAGCATATCTATATTTTTATATAATCAGATAAAAGGTGGAAATTTTTTCTTGAAATCTGAATTTCAAAAGAAATATTCCGGATTAACTTTAATGTACCAGAAATTTTCTATGAAAAAGCAATTAACGAAACTTTTTATACTTCTCGCGCACAACGAATTTTTTTTATGAAGCACACTCTGTCAGCTTCAGTGATGTCGCAACAGACACTCACACCAGCGATGACGCTGAGCAGAAGGATATACTTCAAATGACAAAAATCAGCAAAGCAGACATGCGCCGCGCGATGGAAAACAGTCGTCAAAAGCTCAAAGGGCACACACTCTCGGAGATTTTGGACAGGAACTTTGCCGTCATTGAAGACATCATCGGTCAACGTGCTGACTGGGCCATTGTCAGCGACGCGCTGGCAGCTCTCGGGATCACAGACTCAGACGGTAATGCTTATGCTGAGACGACGATCAGACAGAACTGGTACAGGGTCCGTCAGAGACGCCAGAACGCTATAAAGCGAAACGCTGATACTCTCAAAGCAAACAAGACACCACGCCCCGATCCGCAGGCGCAGCAGGAGAGTCGGCCTGCAGAGCAAAAAATTTTCTCAAAAGATCATCCACAACATTCTGAAGATCTCAGCAAACCAAAATCTCTGTTCAATCAAAGAAAATCGATACTCAATAACAGATAAAATAAATCTCAAAAATTGGAAGTCCTGCCACAAATTCAGACGCTACGGTGATCCATCATGAGTGCAAATTCTGACAAGGGGCACGTCGCGCAGGAAGATATTCTCGCGATCCTCAGTGTTATTCTTGAAACACTACGAATTCAGGACAAAAAACTTGAACTCCTTCTAAATGCTTTGAGAGCTCCCGAAAAAGACGAGCACCTACTTCCGGACACGCTGCAATCTCTTGCGACCGTTCTGAAAGCTTATGATGCAGCGCTCTCTGCAAATAATCAGCTGATATCAGCGTTTCCGGAGGTCATGAGCCGCGCGATCAATCAGGCATTCGAAAACCACGTCGTGGATGGTTTCTGAAATGATGACGTATCGCACAGGCATCGCAGACCGGCCGTCGGATGCTTCTTTTATGATTGCACATCTGAAAGAGCCGACTGTCTCAATCAGCGAGGCCTGTCAGGCTGCATATTATACAGGTGTCGATACAGTGCAGGCCGTCACAACCAGTGAGACAGTGGCGCGCCTGGGTTCGACAGTCCATCCACGCGCGCAGAAGGGACTGGGCCTACGACCAGATCATCCCATCACAGATCTTGAACTTGCGAATGTCATGAGCGGACGACGTGCGGATGGAAACCGCGTCCCAGGCAAGCAGACGCAGAAAACAACAGCCAGCATAGCTTCGGTGCTTGAACTGTCGTCAAACAGTCTTCCTGACGCGCTCACATTAAAACGCATCTCTGGAATTCTGCGAAAGAAAATCCCCCGAACGCAGAAAGCTCTTCTCCGACAACAGGCCGCGGCAAAGCGGTTGTTTTCACTGTACGGGCTTCCGTCCGATCAGAAGGCAGGACCGGATCTTCTGCGACGTTTTGGAGACGGTTTTGACTATAATGGCCTCTCCATAAACCAGGATCGGTTCTTAAAATCTTTAGGACACAAACATGAGTCAGTTGGTTATATCGATCTGACTTTTTCAGCCGATAAATCCCTTTCGGTTGCATGGGCGCTTGCAAGAACACCCGCGGAACGCGCCTGCCTCTTGCAGGCGCATCAGGATGCTGTGTCGCGTGTCATGCGTGATGTCGAGGTAACAATCGGACGCGCGCGGCGTGGCAAGGCGGGACGTGATGGGTATGACTATGGCGCCATCGCATGGTTCGGGTTCCTGCACTATACGGCGCGACCAACGGTTTATGTCCCTGAAAACGGTCAGGACAATAACCTACAGACGCAACTGGTGACGGTCCGAACACCCGGTGATCCTCAATTACACACGCACTGCGTTATTCCGAACTTCGTTTTCACGGAATCAGGGCATGTCGGCGGTCTTGATCTTGCGCGTCTCCAGGGACGCGTCAAAGAGATCGGGGCGCTCTATCAGGCCTATGTCGCAGACAATCTTCGACAGAATGGTGCAGAAGTCGCCCTCAATCAGAAAACCGGAGCGGCTCAGCTGGTGCAAGTGCCAGAGGAAGTTCGCACAGCGTTTTCAAAAAGAACACGCCAGGGAGAGGATGCAGCCCAGGACTATGCCCGACAACAGAATGTCGACTGGTCCCGTCTTGATGCTGATCAGAAAATACGTTTCCTGAAGCACGGGACGCAGGGAAATCCGCGACAACCCAAGACAGACGATCTGGCAGATCGGGATGCGTGGCAGCAGACAATAACTCAACTGGGATGGACGGTTCCTGATTTTCTGACCGGACACGACACGGGGACATTACACGATCCAGCGTCCCGGCTTGACGCGGCTCACCGCCTGACCTGTGCGTTTCTTGAAGATCCTTTCCAAAAAAGCGCCGTTCTGGACGGATCGATTGTCCGACTTTGCGCCGCACGCGCCTTGATTGATGTCGGCATCGACACCTCCGCAGACATCGATAGGGTCGTTTCTATGGTCCGCGAGAACCCGATCATGATCGACGGTATTCAGACTGAAGTTCTCTCCATGGTTAATGAAGACCGCCGAGGGGATTCGCGCCTGCGCATCACCACAAGACTTCACGCAGATCACGAGAAGGAGGTTATCGATCGCGCCCGTATAGCCGCAAACAATCATTCCGGCGCTTTAAGCGAGGCTGAAATCGATCTCGCGATCGCTGCTGGTGGTCTTAATTTCCGGGGCAAGCATGGAAGAGATCAGCGCCAAGCCATGAGCACATTGGGCACCCAGGGGCATCTGGCTGTACTCATTGGCGTTGCCGGCTCCGGAAAAACGACATTGCTCACGCCCCTTGTACATGCCTGGGCGCAAAGCGGTCATACGGTTTGGGGAACGTCCGTTGCCTGGAGACAGGCCGACGATCTTGTTGGTGCAGGTATCGCTCAGCACCGCCTTGTCGCGACCCATCCTCTTCTTTGTGGGATAAAGAACGGCAATATTCGACTGGATTCCAGATCGGTCCTGGTTATCGACGAACTGAGTCTGCTGAGTACGGTACAGCTTCTGGCGCTGGTCCGCGCCCAGGCTATGACGGGCTGCAGGCTGGTGATGATTGGGGATGCCCGGCAATGCCAGTCCGTCGATGCAGGACCGACCGTTGGCCTGCTTCAGCGCGCATTGGGAAAAGAAAAAATCCCGGAATTACTCTCCAGTGTGCGACAGCAGACAGAGACTGAACGGGCCACAGCTCTCCTTTTCCGCCATGGCGGAGCATTGGAAGCACTGCGCCGAAAATTTGAAGATGGGTCTCTTCTCTTTGCGGACGGCGACGACCATCAGGTCGCTGAACACATCGCCGATCTCTGGCTGCAACGGCATATTGTCTTAAAAAAGGAGACACAAAACACACTGACAGTCAGCGCGCCAACGAACGCTGATGCCCGTATGATCGCCTCTGTAATCCGCGACCGGAGGCGCTCTATTGGCGAGATCGACAAAGACCTGGTGATCCTCAAAGCGATGGATCAGCACGGGACGCCCTACGATCTCCCTTTAGCACGTGGCGACAGGGTTCGTCTTTTCAAGAGAACAAATGCAAAACGCGATGATGGTAAGCGCGGGATCATCGGCAATAATGGCAGTGTTCTGGAAGTGCTCGATTACAGATACGGGGGTCTCTATCTCAGAAACAGTCATGGCACGTGCGGCTGGGTCGACCTGGAGACCTTGGCTGGCCCGCAAGACGACCGGGTTCTTCTGGGATATGGCGATGTCCTGACAATCGATGCGTCACAGGGACTGACATCGACCGAACATATCCTGGCCATGCCACGGGGGGCGGGACATCTTGACGCTCATCGCGCCTATGTAGGCGCGAGCCGACATCGCTTCAGGAACTGGATCGTGACATCTGAGCAGGCTGAGCGACAGAATATCATGTCACGACGCGGGATGGGGAGCAGGCAATCCATCGGCCGCGACGACATCATGATAGCCATGGCCGATAATCTGGACCGACGCGACCAGAGGCTGTCCGCCCTTTCCTTACTGGAAGACGCCAGAACACTCCGCGCGGACGCTTTAAAGAATTTTCATAAAACATTGCTTCAGACCGAGCGGCGCAATACCCCCTCACCCCTTAAACTGCGGTTGAAACAGGCGCGTCAGAAGCAGATTCTGCAGGGCAGTTCGTCTCTCAAACCTGTTGTAGAACTCCTGAGGTCCCCCTTGCCTGAAATCGGCTTCCGATCACAAGAGATGACCGGAAATCTGAAAACATCCCTTCGAGCACAGACCTACATCGCCATCGCAAAAAACAGTGCCTGGTTCGAGAAGTTACACCGACGTCGACGTAGACGCGAGGCTGTCGCCGAAGCGCTTCAACGAACCGGCCTGTCAGATAACCCTCAATGGCATTGCATTGCCCGCGATGTCTCGCCTGAAGACCTCGATCTGACAGCGGATGCGGAATATCGTGCTCTTTTGTCACGCGGGAAAAAAGATGCAGACGGTCTCTGGATTGATGCAGATGCACTCCAATCGATTCAAAATCGACTTCTCAGACAAGGACGGGATGCAAGGCGCCTGAAACCCTCTGGTCTGAAATACGCGACAGCGCAGGTTGAGCGATTATTTGACCTGACAGCGCGTCATCTGGACAGACCAGGAGCAGACAATCCGGCAAGTTCCCTCGCCCTGCTTCTGTCTTCGCCTGCGCGCCAGCCGTTTAGCGCTGCGGCAACACTTGTTGCCGATCTTCAGGAGATGGGGATGACGATCTCCCGTGATCCGACATCCATCGCCAATCGTATCTATCTTGACCAGAGCCATGTTGCACAGGCGCTCTCGAAATACGATGTCAAGACAGTAACAGCTGTTTGCGATCGACTTTTGCTGGTTCACGATTTCACAACCAAAAAAAGAGCGTGCTCAACGCCAAGCCCAGTACCGAAAAGAGAAAATCGGAAGAGTAGTCCGGCCATGAGGCGATCGCGCAGGGAACAGAAAGACAGGGAGCGAGACTGAACAATGATCCGAAAACGACCAGGCCGCCCCCGTCACAAAGCTCCCGCGCCAATTCCTCCGCTTGAACTGCCGATGTCGTTGCCTGCAGAGAGTATGAATTTGAAACTGCAGGCCGTTCTCCTTGAAGCCGCATACGCGTTTGCTTCGGACCCCAAGGCAGGACCGGTAATGAACCGGCAGATCACGGAAGTCATCCCGCCTCAGATGAAGGTCAGAACATATTTTTATGGACGTCTGCGTCTCATGAAGATGCAACGGGACATGAATTTTCTGACAAAAGCCCTGACTGATCCTGATCATCCTGTTTTCGGAAATTTTTGCTCACTCGCGCAAAAATCTCCTCCTGAGCTGAATTCATGCCTGAGTGCCGCCATGGCCAGACGAAAAACGGAAGCGCAATCCGGACCTCAGGACGACAAGAAACTGGCGGCTTTAGGAGAACATATCCGTCTGCAGGCACTGACATCGGCGATTAAAACGCTCAGCAGGAAGCTTGCCGTAGTGGATGAGGACCGACTTTTCGAGAATTATAACCTCTTCTGGCGTCCCCTTCTGCAAGACGCATGCGCGGTTATCGGATTTTCAGTTCACGTCGCAATTCGTCTTCAGCTATTTCATCACAGCATTCCACCAACATGGGAAATATCAGCCAGTCTATTTTCCGATAAAGTGCGAAGCGCGCGCGGTAATCTACCCCCATTCTCCTGGCTTATAGATGGTTCCGCTCCCGCTGTGATCAGGGCTCAGAACGACTTGGCTCGGCATCGTTCCAACCCGAATTCTCTGTCCTATCCTAAAACCAGCATGTGCCGGACGCGTATCATGCTTCTGAGATACCATTTCCAATCTGTAGCGCCGATTTTGGGGGCCATGAACATTCTGTCTCTGGCCGTAGAAATGCCATCTGTAACTGACAGAGCAGACTGGCCTGTATCAGACGAAAACAAACCATTTCGGACAATCCGGGCTGGCTATACTATTCTTGACCACACGGACTGGGACAAATTAACTACCGCAACAGTCGCTGTCGCCATGAAGCTTCAGGAGAATATGACAGTAAAACAGCGGACACGGCGTTCTCCAATGCCTCTCCTGAAGCCGCAGGAACTCGTCATAATAAATAGTGATATTGAACCCGCTCATTTGCGTCGAACGTATCGGTATGCCCCCTATCCCCCCGGGGGACGACGCCCGATTAGCCCGATTACAGAAATTCCTTTCGAACCTGAAGGACAGCTTTGCGACACACCAGGTCTTGCTCGTTCTGCAGGAAGAAAATTAAATCTTGCAAAAAAGCCTCTGGGCATGTGGTCCGAATCTTCCGAGCAGCTTCTAGATTTGACACACTCGCACGCTGACGAAAGCATTCCTCTTTTAGATCAAGGGCCCGAAAATAGCCGATTTGAGGCATCCGCAGAATATTTTGCGCAGACACCTGCTCGCTTTGAAATTGGCATTACGGCTTTACCGAGTCGTATTCTGAGCATTTTAAAAGGCTATCGTCCTTTAAATCGAGGGACGAGAGCAAAGCGTTCACAATGAATTTTTATTCTAAACCAGAACCAGTGATTTCTGAAGCAACCTCCTGTCTCTTATACACATCTCCGAGCCCACGAGACTCGACGTCATCTCG
>CALFLO010000036.1 GCA_937880175.1 uncultured Gluconobacter sp. | reverse complement strand
CCTGTATTCTTGTCGCCGATGCCCCCTCCCCGTCCCTCCGTCTGTTTTCCGACGCACTGGAACATGCTGGAATGACGGCCATGACCGAACCTGACGGCCATGCCATGCTCGACATCCTCAAGACCGTGTCTCCTGATCTGGTCGTGATGGAGGTCGCACTGGCCGGGCTGGGCGGCTTTGAAGTCGCAACCCGGATCAGGCACGACCCTGCCCTCAGTCATATTCCATTCATTTTTCGCACCGAACATATGGAAACCCAGAATGTTCTGCGGGGGCTGGAGGTCGGAGGGATCGATTACATTTCAAAAACCCGGCCGCTGGAGGAAATGGTCGCACGCATCAAGACGCATCTGCGCGTCGCCATCGAAGCACGCACCCTGCGTCTGGCGCTCGATGCCTGTCACAGGCCGATGATTGGCGTTTCTCCTGATGGCTCCCTGTCGTGGTACACACCGGCCGCCTCTTCCCTGCTCTCCGGGGTTTTCGTGTCCTGGCAGCCCAATACGCTTCTTCCGCCTGCCCTTGGGAAGGTTTTCATGGAACTCGTAAAATGCAGCCCTTTGCCAAAACACAGGACTGTTGAGCTGAATGCCGCCATAGGCAGCACCATCGAGGGCGGAAGCCTCGAATGTATCACAACCGGCCCTATGCCGGATGGTACGATGGGTATTACCCTTCTGCTGCGCCGTCCCGGAGAGGAAGAACGCCGCCTCGGCGCACGCCATAACCTCACAACGCGCGAAGCACAGGTCCTCTTCTGGATCAGTCGCGGGAAATCGAACCGGGATATCAGCGAGGTGCTTGGCATCAGTTCCAGAACGGTCAACAAACATCTGGAGCAGATTTTTGCAAAACTTGGTGTGGAAAATCGGGCCTCCGCCGCGGCAATCGCAGTGAAAACATCGGCCGAGTGAATTGGAATACTGATAATGATCGTCCTCCCCGACAGATATCCGGTCACGATTCCGAAGTCAGCGCCATGAAGACCGGGCTGCAACGCGCAAGAGCACTTCTTCAGGCCGGGCGACCAATGGACACGCGGTCCGTAGCCATGGCCGAAACGATCCGGCATCCCGCATCGGCCGAAGCGCGGTTTCTTCTCGGCGTCAGTGAAGCAATGCTGGGGAATATCCGGGAGGGCCTGTCCCAGCTCCGCAAGGCAACAGAGTTGAAGCCCTGTGCGGAATATTACGCCCATCTTGCACGATGTCTGCTCATGGTCCGTCAGGATCGGGAGGCGCGTGCGGCCCTCTATGAGGCGGAACACTCTCTGGCTGGGGCTGAAAGGGTGGATGCCTTGACGCGTGACACGATGGGATGTGCTTACGCAAGATTGGGAAGCCACACTGAATCGCTTCCGCATTTTGCCGCGGCCGTCCGTGCGAAGCCTGGCAACGCACAGTTTTGCTATAATCATGCCATCGCCCTGAGCTTTGTGGGAGAAACAGCAGAATCAGAAACAGCCTTCGAAAAGCTTCTGACACAGGAGCCACAGAATGCGCGCGCCCATCACGGTCTGGCGGGCCTTCGTAGGCAAACAGCAGAATGCAACCATGTTCCGCGCCTTCGCGCCGTCCGGAACGCAACAGAAGATCCGGAATCCCGTCTTCTGCTCGGATATGCCCTTGCCAAAGAGCTCGAAGATACTGGCGAAGCGCAGGAGTCTTTTAGATGCCTGCTTGACGTCAACAAGGAGCACCGCAGCCAGATCTCATACGATTTTGCCCATGATGCCGAGATATTTGACGCCATAGAAGCCAGTTGGCCCCGGTTCGCCGCCGCCCCCGTCACACGCGCGCCCGGAAATATGCCTAGGGAAGCGCCAATCTTCATCATCGGGATGCCGCGAACCGGAACGACCCTTGTGGATCGTATCCTCTCTTCGCATCCTGACGTGGTGAGTGCAGGCGAATTGCAGGCTTTTCCTCTCGCGGTCAAAGCCGCATCCGGGACGCGAACCCGCAATGTTCTGGACCCCCAGACACTTTTTCATGCCGCAGACAAAGACCTCGGACATATCGGCAGGTCCTACATGGAACGCGCGGCATCGCATGTGCCCGCAACAGGTGAGCGTTTTATCGATAAATTTCCCGGAAATTTTCAATATGCCGGGCTCATCGCACGCGCCCTTCCACACGCCGCCATCGTCTGTCTGCGACGCCACCCCATGGATACAGTGGTCAGTAATTTCAAAAACCTGTTTGCTACGACCTCCCGATATTACCAGTACAGTTATGACATTGAGGAAATCGCACAATATTATGTCCGTTTCGATCAGCTCATGAAATTCTGGCAGGCTTCGATCCCCAATCGAATTCTCGAAGTAAATTATGAAGATCTGGTCGAGAAACAGGACGAAACGACACGGAAAATTCTGGAGCATTGCAATCTGCAATGGTCGGAGAGCTGTCTAACATTCCACGAAAATACGTCGCCCGTCTCAACGCCGAGTGCGGCACAGGTCCGGCGCCCGATTTACCGGGATGCTCTCGCCCGCTGGCGTCGATATGAAAACGCCCTAGGTCCAGCCCGGAGCGTTTTCGATACGGCAGGAATTGCGGTTTAACATGATCCAAAAACCGAAAGTTCTGATGTCAAACATCAAAACATATCGAAACCGGATCGACATAATGAATCCCAAACAGGCAATATCCTGGCTGTGACCCGAGAAGAGCTTACAGCTATTTTCCCACACGCCATGCCTTCGTAATCAACAGAACCTCACGAGAAAGCAGAACATGTCAGACACTACATCCCCCGCTACCGCAAATGAGCAGATCGCCCAGCCCGTGCTGACGGTCTGCGTAACATGCCGTCGCGGCCTTTCCTCCGCCGAAATTGGCGATGCACCCGTCCCGGGCCGCCAGCTTTACGATGCTCTGATGGCGAACGCGGAGGAATCCGGAATTGTCGTCAAGCCAGTCGAATGCATGTCTTTATGCGCTCGGGGCTGTGCCGCAGCGGTCTCGATGCCCGGAAAATGGACGTTGCTTCTCGGTGGCCTCGAGATGGAAAAACTCGCTGATTTCAAGGAATGGCTCAAACTCTACAGCGCATCGAAAACCGGCATGGTTCCTGCATCCAAACGCCCACCAGCACTCTCGGACATGGTTATCGCGCGCCTTCCAGCCGACGTGACATCAGCCACCAAATCAGCTTGAAGCAGCATTTTAGCAAACAGCAGTCCGCACTCATGAGTAATTTACAGTGCTCCCTCGCCCGAGGCGTACTGCTTTGCCAGCCCTGAAATCGACTGTGCCTGAGGAACATTTCTGATGTCATCGCCCCTTGTCTGCCGGATCGATACCATCACAAAGTCACTCTCGCGCCGTCGCTTTATCGCGGCGGGAGGCCTGCTGCTGGCTTTCGCAGGCCAACGCCATGCCTATGGCGACGAAACCTCGGGGGCAGAAAACAGTCCAAACCCTTTCACCACGCTACGCGGCCTCGTCCGTATTGGTTCCAATGGGCTGATCACTTTGATTGTTCCAAACATCGAAATGGGACAAGGCATTTTTACCACTGAAGCGATGATGATCGCGGAAGAGCTGGAAGTCGATCTGGATGCAGTCCGGGTCGTCACTGCTCTTCCGCAGGAGATCACGGATGTTGCACCCGAAATCCTGAAATCCCTCTCGACAGGAGGGTCCCGCTCCGTCCGCAAAGCCTGGGTTCCTCTCAGGCAGGCCGGGGCCTGCGCACGTCTGATGCTGGTCTCAGCAGCAGCCGAACAATGGGGTGTAAACCCGGATACATTAATTGCAGAAAATGGTGCCGTACGTGACAAAGCTGGAACGCGCCATGCACCCTATGGGGCCCTTGCGCCCGCTGCCGCCCGTCAGCATGTCCCCGCCCATATCGCGCTCAAATCACCTTCCGAATGGAAACTTATTGGACACGCCGCCCCACGCGTCGATATTCCGCCAAAGGTCAACGGAACAGCAGTTTTCGGAATTGATGTCCGCATCCCCGGAATGGCGACTGCGGCCGTCATGGGTCCTCCCTCCTGGGGAGCAACCGTTCGCAGCTTCGATGCCACGGCCACGAAAGCAATTCCGGGCGTTCTGGACGTGCTCCATATCTCGACCCATGTTGCCGTTGTTGCGACCAGTTATTGGGCGGCCAGAAAGGGCCTCGTCGCACTGGAAATAAACTGGAATAACGGTAGTGACCCTGTCGTTTCCTCCAGTGATATCAGAGAGATACTCCAGAATTCTGCGCAATCCATTTCTGAAGTTATGGCATTGAATGACTTGGGAACCGACGCTGCGCTTGAGCGCGGACAACGCGTAGAAAGCACATACGAGCTCCCCTTTCTCGCACACGCCCCGATGGAGCCGCTCAACGCAACCGTCCACGTCCGGTCCAATGGTTGCGACGTCTGGGTAGGAACCCAGGTGCCAACCCGCGCCCGCAAGGCGGTCGCCAAAATCACAGGACTTCCTGAAGACAAAATTGCCATCCACAATCATATGATAGGCGGCAGTTTCGGGCGTCGGTTGTCGACCGATTTTATTGAGCAGGCTGTACAGTTCGCATCTCATATTTCCCGGCCCGTCAAATTCATCTGGAGCCGGGAAGAAGACCTCCGACAGGATCTGTTTCGTCCTGCATATTTTGACAGAATCAAGGCATCTCTTGGCGAGGACGGCCTCCCACGTGCTTGGTCTCATCAGATCACAGGTCAATCCGTTGCGGATCGCTTCACTCCCGGAGGATTGCCTGACGGAAAACTCGACACAGATGCAGTCGCAGGCGCCGTCGAAATTCCTTACGCCATCCCGCATCGACGCGTCAGCTGGGTCAGGGCACATACTCCGGTGCCTGTTGGCTGGTGGCGAGGGGTTGGCCCGGCTCACAACGTCTATGTGGTCGAAAGCTTCATGGACGAACTCGCCGCCGCCGCGAAAATCGATCCCATCGAGTACAGGTTAAGATTACTGAGCGACAATCCGAGATCGGTTAATGTCCTGAAACGAGCTGCGCTAGAAAGTGGCTGGAACACTCCACTCCCGGAAAATCATGGTCGGGGAATAGCACTCCATAACGCTTTTGGATCTTATTGCGCCATCATAACAGAAATCTGTATTCTGCCAGAACATGCGGTGAAAATACGCAAAGTAACAGCAGTTGTAGATTGTGGCGTCGCAATCAATGAAAATGGAATAATCGCACAAATGGAGGGAGGGATTCTCTTTGGATTTTCCGCAGCTCTTCATGGAAAAATTACCATCAAAAACAACGCTATCGAACAAAGTAATTTTCATGATTTCGGACTGATGAGGATTAATGAAATTCCTGAAATAGGTACATTCATTATCGACAGTCATGAAGATACCGGTGGTATTGGCGAAGTCGGAACCACGGCTGCCTTCGCATCTCTCGGCAATGCACTCTTTAGCGCGACCGGCGAAAGGCGCCAATCTTACCCATTCCAGCCTTCCACCAAAACGTAGAATTTCCACGATTCAAGATGCAGAAGGCCATACAGCACGTCCGGAATCCACGGGTACATTCCTTTGTAACGTCGCGGCACAGGAATAAACCTTTTTTGACATATCATGACCAAAAACCCGTCTGTTCCCTCTCAAATTTATAGGCAGCGGGGGTAGAAAAACCTTCGATATTTCTGGCGGATACGTCAAACAACATATATCTATATCAAAACGAAACCTCCAGAGTGAACACAGTCATACAAAGCGTTATCCAGATGCTTCAAGGAGCCAACATGGCAGTGATCTCTTCGCAAAAACTGCGCCTGCTGTGCGCCACCGCCCTCGTCGGATGCGCAGTAACCCCAGTTTCAAATTATGCTCGAGCCGCAGCAGCCCAACCTGCTTCGCAGGCCGAAACGAAGAAACAGCAGCCGAACACAAATAAAGGAAAAGCTGCCCAGAAAACGGCCCGCACTCCAGCCCCCACAACGCAGGCGTCGAGCAAGGCCAGATCAATCGAAGCCGCATCTGACGAGTCGATTGTTGTTACCTCGAGCCGACGCGCCACAAGCGTACAGAATGCACCAACGAACATCACTGCCATCAGTGCCGAAACGATCAAAAGCGAACGACTGGACGACATCAAGTCCCTGGCAGCGCTTTTGCCGGGCGTGACGGTCGTCAATTCGGGCCCGAACGGTGCGGGAACGATTGTTATGCGAGGCATTTCCACCAGCGGAACCAGTACCAACGGCGTGTTCAAGAACAATGCTGTTGGCGTGTATATTGGCGAAGTTCCGATGTATCTCGACTTCATGCTACTCGACATCAACAGAGTTGAATCTCTGCAGGGGCCTCAGGGAACACTTTTCGGCCTAGGCACATTGGGCGGAACCATCCGCTATATGCCCAATCGTCCAAACACAGACAAATATTCGATTTCAGTTCACGGCCGTGTCTTCGGTCAGTACCATTCCACTGCTCCTGGCGGTGATGAAGACGTCACGATCAATCTGCCCATCTGGAAAGATCATATCGCATTTCGTTCCGTTACCGGATATTACGATGACCCGGGTTACATTGATTATGATTACGTTCTGCGCAAGCCAGGCGTCTCGAACCCGCAACCGGCTGGCCCTAATAGCTTTGGAAGCTCCGCTCAGCGGGATGAAAACTTCAGCAAGCATAGCGGTGTGAACTTCAATCACACTCTGACAACGCGCAATCAGTTGATGTTGAAATATAACGACGACTTGAAAATGTACCTGACTTACGCTCATCAGGAAACAAAAACAGATGGTCGTTCTGCAACGGGTGCCGGTGTCATGAACACGGGAAACTGGGATGGTCCGTGGCGTTATCTGGAACCCGTTGATAGAAGTGGCGACCTTTACAGTGCCGAAGTGTACGCCAACCTTTTCCATATTGCACAATTCGTTAGCACAACTGCGTTTACACATCAGGTAATCGATACAAAATACGATAACACCGATCTGCTGCTCGATCTGGACTACGGCTATCAGGCCTTTCCGCAGTTTTCGTCCTGGAACACATCCCATGACGATTATCGGCAGTTCAATCAGGAACTGCGGCTTGTGTCGACACACAAGGGTCCCTTCAGTTGGGTCGTTGGAGGGTTTTATAACAAATTCAACACAAACACGGTCTACCGCGAGCATGTGCCGGGCTTCTCGGAATGGGGCGTCGCAAACGGCTTTGGAAACATGTACCGGCCTGATGAACTGGAATATGCGTCGCGCGTCGAAACAGAAACGGCCGAACGTGCCCTGTATAGTGAAGGCACATTGCATCTAACGAAAGACCTTCAGCTTACCGGAGGTATTCGGTATTTTGACTATGATGCATCCAATAGCGGTGGATCAGGTCTTCCGCTCTACCAGACCTACCCGGACATCAAGCTGTCCAATGCCGGTGGCGGCACAGGATCAAACGGTATCGTCTGGAAAGCAAATGCGTCCTACCGCTTCAATCCACAGTTGATGACATACTTTACTTACAGCACGGGATATCGGGTCGGCGGATACAATCGGGTCGCTCCCTGCATTCTCCCGCTCAACACGTCCGTGCAGAATATCTGCGCGCTTTCCAATGAAATCAGCTACAAGCCTGACACTACCCGTAATATCGAACTCGGTTTCAGAGGAAATCTTTTCCATAACCGGTTCGTCTTTTCGATCGACGGCTATCATATCGACTGGCTCAACGTGCAGGTTCCCAGCCAGACAGTTTATGGCGCCGTGGGGATCACCACGAACGGTGGGCGGGCTGTGTCGAATGGCTTCGAATTTTCCGGATCGCTTCGGATTACGCGTCAGTTGCACCTTACTGCCAACTATGCGTACGTTGACGCTCATCTGACAGAAGGCGTTGCAAATCTTGTGAATGGTGTCGCGAATGCTTACGCTGGCGACCGCCTGCCCGGTTCAATGAAGAATTCAGGCTCGATAACGGCAACATATATTCTGCCGCTCGCCAACAACCGCAGCGTCAGATTCAACTGGATGGCTGCATATTCAGGCTCCATATACTCTACTGTCGGTCTTCATGATTATGGAACCCGCATCCCGAGTTACGTTACCCACCGTGCGTCCATCAGCTATCGTGCGGGCAAATGGAACGCATCATTTTTCGTAAATAATATTTTCAACCAGAGGGCCATCACTGCTGTGAGCAACCAAAGCAATACCCTTAATCAACAGGTCACTGGTGTGACAGAGCGCTATTACGCGGAAAGCATTCTTGCCCCGCGTGTCATTGGCGCAGAGGCGACTGTGAACTTCTGAAAATATCTTGGGTATTTCTGCTATGTGTATCCATCAATAGATGGATACACATAGCAACACGTAGTCTCATTTAAAATAAATCTATATTTCCAAATATTATATCAAATAAAAGGTTATTTACGGTGATAATGCGAGAATTCCAACATATAAAGTCTTTCATACCGATGCTCGGTTTTGCTTTTCTGTTGGCGGGATGTGCGGTGCAGCGCCCTGAAAGCCCCAGAGAACATGTACAATCCGTTCCTGGTTTTGCGGACTTTATTGCGATAGATGACGCAACCGTCTGGGTAACAAACAAAGGCAGGGTTGAGCACTGGTCCCGGAACGGCAAACTTTCAGAAGTGGCCATGCATCATCCATGTGGTGCTCTGGCCGTGGGTTTCGGCTCTCTCTGGGTCGCCGATTGCGCCGACAATACGCTCAACCGCATTGACCTGAAAACTGAAAAACTGTCCGCTGTCATTAATACGGGCATTGCCAATCCCCGCGGCGAAACGAATGTCGTCATTGGAGACGGATCGGTATGGGTAGCCAGTAACCGAAGAGGTTCAATTACACGCGTTGACCCCATCAATAACAGTATCTCTTCAGTCATTCCGGTTGATGCTGATACATATTACCTCTCTTTCGGCCTTAAATTTCTCTGGGCAACGACACCAACCGGACGAGAGCTTGAAAAAATTGATCCAAGGACCAACACCTTGGTGCAAAGGACGCCTCTCGGGGGCGATCCAGGCTTTCTGGTTGCCGGCGAAAACGCAGTATGGGTGCAGGAACAGGCTGACGGAACCGTTGCACGTATCTCGCCTGAAACAGGGAAAGTAACTGGCCGCGTCAAAGTATCAGATACGCTGAAATACGGAGATATCGACGCTGGCGGGGGCAATATCTGGCTTCGCACGACGACAGGGCAGACTTATGTCGTGCTCGATCCTGAAACTCTCGACATTCTGGCTCGGGTCGGAAAGGAAAGTGGCAGCGGTGCATTACGGTATACGAGTTCAGGAATCTGGACGACCTCGCACGATGTACACACATTGTCCTGGTGGTCTCCTGCTGTTTTACGCCATTGAATATTCAGGCTTTGGCAAAAAAGTGAACACGCATAAAAATGTTCAGTATTTAATTATGCCGAGTAGCGAATTTTCTATATTTTTTAACGCTGGAAATATGTTTCATGAATAAGCTGGCAGGAAAAGTCGCAGTCGTTACGGGTGCATCAAAGGGAATTGGTTCAGGAATTGCCGAGGCACTTGCTGCCGCAGGCGCTGCGGTCATCGTTAATTATGCTTCAAGCAAAGTGGAGGCAGACGCAGTTGTTACCGCCATTACTGACAAGGGTGGCCAGGCCCTTGCGGTACAAGGTGATGTGTCGTGCAAAACGGATGCCGAGGCCATCATTGCAGGCGCTATCGGCGCATTTGGCCGACTGGATATTTTGGTCAACAACTCTGGCATCTATGAATTTGGCCCGATTGAAGAAATCACTCAGGAACATTTCCACCGCCAATTCAACGTAAACGTTTTGGGTTTAATCCAAGTAACGCAGGCCGCAATTCCTTACCTTGGAAAAGGGAGCAGCATTATCAATATCAGCTCGGTATGCTCCCATCTCACGCCCCCCGATGCCGCTGTTTATGTTGGCACGAAGGGTGCAGTGGATGCGATCACTGGATCGCTTGCAAAGGAGCTCGGTCCGAAACAAATCCGCGTCAACGCCATTAATCCAGGACTTACCAAAACTGATGGAACCCATTCAGCCAATATGGTTACGACTGATCGGGAACGTACGGTCATTGCGCAGACACCACTCCAGCGTGTTGGTGAGGTATCGGATATAGCGCCAATCGCAGTTTTCCTGGCCTCAGATGATGCGCGTTGGCTGACCGGAGAAATTCTTATCGCTGCCGGGGGCCTCCGCTGAAGTTCAGCGTCCGGCTTTGGTCCAGGAGCTTCAGCCCCTGTTCTGCGCCCAGATATGGGCTGAGGCCTTGTCCAGAATGACTGTGACGTTGGCGTGGAGGCGGATCGCGGAGGCGCTTACGGCCTCACTGACCGGACCATTCAGGGCCTTGTTGATGATTTCCGCTTTCCCCTCCCCGACTGCCACCAGCAGCAGATGCCGGGCTTCAAGGATCGTCCCGACGCCCATCGTCAGGGCGCGTTCCGGCACCCGTGCCGGTTCGTTGCCGAACATCCCACTGTTCTGCCGACGCGTGACCTCATCAAGATGGACCACCCGCGTCCGGCTGTCGAAAGCGGAAGGCGGCTCGTTAAAGCCAATATGACCGGTTTCGCCAATGCCCAGAAGCTGTAATCCGATGCCGCCCGACGCATGGATGGCCACTTCATAACGCGCGCATTCGGCATCGAGATCTACCGCAACCCCATCAGGAACACGCGCTTTCGTAGAAGACATATTCACATGCGCGAAAAGATGCTCACGCATATAATGGCTGTACGAGTTCAGGTCTGTCGGAGGCAGACCAGCATATTCGTCCAGATTGAAGGAAGTGGCGCCAGAAAAATCCAGCCCTCCAGATTCATACTGCTGCACCAGAAGACGATAAATGCTTTCCATCGTCCGGCCCGTAGCAAGACCCAGAACCGGGGCCGGAACGCTGCGGATTTCGTCCGCAATCATGTCAGCCGC
Organism: uncultured Gluconobacter sp.; assembly: GCA_937880175.1. Classification (GTDB taxonomy): domain Bacteria; phylum Pseudomonadota; class Alphaproteobacteria; order Acetobacterales; family Acetobacteraceae; genus Gluconobacter. The sequence continues at coordinate 16,391 of CALFLO010000036.1, read as the reverse complement.
ACGACGGAAAGCCTGATCGGGAGTGTCTGTGACGATAACATTCATCGGCTTTCTCATTCCTGTCTCAGCATTCATGCCCGGCGCTCCCCGTTCACCCAGACTTCGCTCACCTGAAGCCTGTCGTCCAGAACCGTGAAATCCGCCAGCAAACCTGTCGCGATAACGCCCCGGTCATGCAGGCCGAGATAGGCCGCTGCATTGGTGCTTACCAGACGCGCGGCTTTTGGGAGTGACATTCCTGCATCCACTGCATTGCGCAACGCCTGATCCAGCGTCAGCACACTCCCAGCCAGGGTCCCGTCAGGCAGACGGACCACACCCTCACGGATCACCACGTCCTGCCCGCCCAGTGCGCTGGGGCCGTCGGGTTCCCCCGTGCCGCGCATGGCATCCGTTACGAACAGTAGCCGGTTTCCCATCACCCGTTCTGCCAGCCGGAAGCTGGCGGGATGGACATGATGGGTGTCGAAAATCATTTCTCCATACGCCACATCACTGCACATCAGCGCGGTGACAGGCCCCGGACGGCGCCCTTCGACGGGAGACATGGCATTGAACAGATGCGTCGCGCCCACTGTGCCCCCAGTGGCGCAGACCAGACAGATGGCCCGTTCAGCCCCCTCATGATCCGTCGTGGTGTGGCCGAGGCTGACCCTGACGCCCGCACGGGCGAAAGTCTGCATAGCTGCGGAAGCGTGCTCAAGCTCGGGTGCGATCGTCACAACGCGGACACAGCCGGGGCTTATGGCTTCGGCTACCCGCGCAGGTGTCGGCTCGATATTGAACGGTGGCTGGGCGCCCAGCTTGTGCGGGCTGACAAAAGGCCCCTCCAGATGCGCCCCATGGATGCGGGGTCCGCTCTCAACACCCCTGTCATGGACCGCCGCCACGGCACGCAGGGCATCCATGACCTCCGCCCAGGGTGCCGTAATCGTGGTGGGCAGGATCGTTGTCGTTCCATGCCGGAGATGGAACCGGGAGAGCGTCTCGATGGCAGCGACACCATCCATCGTGTCGGCTCCCCCGCCGCCATGGACGTGCCCGTCGATAAAGCCGGGCAGGATGTAACGGTCCACAGTTCCGGGCAGAGGCGTAATATCGCGGATGTGACTGTCAAAGCTGACCCGCGCGGACACGATGCGGTCGCGCAAGACAAGCCGCCCATCAAGATGCACCATCATTGCCCCCGATCCAGAACGCTAGTGAGTTCCGGTCCCGACCTCCGGACACACTCACACTCAGAAACCGGCCGTCACAGAGACCACGCCCGCAAAACCGCCACCGACGTAATAAAGTGGCGTCTGGGCAGCAATATTCGTCCCATAGACACCCTTGGTCGCCTTGGCGTTTCCCACGAGGCTCGATGCCCCGGACAGATACCCGCTGTTGCCGAGATTGATGAGATTCAGCTGGATCTGCGGATGCTTCACGAACCGGTAATTTTTCATGCGATAGCCCAGCGTCACATTTCCCGTAAAATAGGACGGAATCTTCTGGTCATTCATGAAGGTCGCGTATTGCGAGCCCACATAATTCAGATTGAAGTTTCCAAAAATCGAACCGTTGTCATAGGCCAGTCCGATAGCTCCGCTGAAGGTCGGAGTATTGACGGCCGTCTTGCCTTTTGTCGGCAGCAGATCGCCCCCGGATGCCAGATTGTTGTCGATCGTGGCATGCAGATACTGGCCGGACAGATAGGGACTGAAATGATGCCAGGGACGAAGGCCAAGTTCCAGTTCCGCTCCCCGTGATGTCTGACCGCCTGCGTTGATGGATGCCGTTGTCGCCACACCGTTAAGATAGACGGTCGAACTGAGCTGACGGTTGGTCAGATTGTAGTTGAACAGCGCAGCCGAAATGTTGACCAGACCGGTATGGCGATATCCGATTTCTTCACCAATCGAATATTCAGGAGAAAGATTGCTGGCGCGGCTATGCGCAATTTTTCCCGTGGTGGTGCTGAAATAGTCCGCCATCGTCAGAATTGAAGACGGCGCCCTGAAGCCTGTCGATCCGTTGATGTAGATCTGGTCGTGGGGCGTAATACGGTAACTCGCGGCGAACTGCGGGAGCGGCTCCGCATAATTGACGGTCGACTTATAGTTGGCCCCCGGGATCAGCTGGGTCGACATGCGCGAGACCATGGCTTCCTTGAAGCCCGCCTCGATGGTCAGACGGTCATTCAGCGCCTTGAAAGTATCGTTAATGAAAAGGGCGTTTGTCTGCTGGACGAAATTGATGTTGTAGCGGGAAAGCGGAATACCAGCCTGTGTCATGATGGGATAACGACCCGTCATGGAAGAAATGTTCCCTGCCCCGTCGGCCTCGGCATAATAGGAATGTTCCTGCTGGGTATAGTAGGAATACCAGTAGCCGAATGACAGCGTATTATGCTTCGTCTTCCAGTTGATGGCGCTGTTCAGGCCCGAGTTCCGCTCAGTAAACGTATCAATCGCCGCCCCGATGATGGATGCCCCGCTCTGGGACACCTGAAGCGGGCCGGTATACTGGTTCCCAACATAGCTGGAGCCTGTCGGGAGCGTGGTTCCGCCATCTCCATAACCCCAGAAATAATCATAATAGGGGGTGATGTCGGCTGTCAGGGACTGGCTGAGGCGCAGATGAACAGGCGCACCCAGAATAAGCGAATTGCGCTGGTTTTCCTGGAATTTATAATAGGAAGCCCCGCCGCTTTTGAAGCTTGCGGCATAATTGGCCTTCGTTCCCGAGGCATTCCACTGCGCCATCGAAGGGGTCTTGAGATAATATCCCGTCGGGCTGTTGTAGGAGAGAATGAAGGAGGCCCGGTTGCCCTGTCCCCATTCCTTCAGGGCCTTGCCATCCACATGATATCGTGTGCTCCGGCCCGACCCGCGCCAGTTATCCGCGCCTTCGTATGAAAAGGACACGAAGCTGCGGATGCCGCTGTGACCAATGTCTCCACTGTCGATACGGGCGAATTCCCGGTTGAGCGCATAGGACCCGTAGGCAAGGTTCAGAAGACCGCCAGCCTTGTGGGACGGATCGCGAAGGGTCTCGCTTAACTGCCCACCTACAGCGTTATAAAGCGGCGCTGAAATATCGGCTGAGCCCTGCGAGAGCGAGAGACTCTGGATATTTTCATTATCAGCGGTCGTACCCGTGAAAATGAAGAAATTGAGCGGATCTGCCGCAGGAATACCTTCATAGGTGTAGCCCAGTTCAAACTGGTTCAGTCCACGAACGGACAGGCTGACCTGCTGGTCACTGGTTCCAAGCGGATCACCACTACCCGTTACCACCCCCGGAAGACTGGCAATCATGGTGGTGGGATTGCTGGTCGGGCTCTGTTTCGCAATATAATCGCGCGTCAGGCCACTGCGGGATTTTGGCGCCGTCTGGGGAGGCATCAGGCCGCCACCTGGTGTCGCACCCGTCACGCCTGTCGCACTCTGCAGATCCGAGTGGACGGTAATCCGCTCAGGATCGGAATGAACAGCCGCCGCTGCCTTGTCATGCCTCGGCTGCTTCTGCTGCTTCGAAGGAAGTGCCTTTCGCGCCTGCGGACTGGCAGCACTGGCGGACGTTGCGGCAATTGCAATCAACGAGACAGAAACAAGGAAAGACCTACTGATATTCTGCATTGCCGCTTCTCCCTGACCTCTCCCTGAAAAACTCCACCCAGAGGAAGGTCCCGTTGTTCATGTGACGTGCCGGAAGACACCATCGTTAAGTCCAATCTAATACCGAAAATAAACCTCATTCAACCTATTTCGGAAACGAATCGTAAAATCCGTAACTGCGGGTTTTTCGGCTACGCCTTCCAACCCGCTTTTTGCGTGGAATTGTGGCCCATACTGGGGGTGAGCAAATTTTTCCCAAGCCCGAGCATAAGCCTTGGTATTGATCTGGTATTATATTTCTCTTATATCGAAATGAATAAGGGGACATGCTTCATGCGCTTTGCCGACATAGCCGTAATCTGCGCATATTTTCTGTTGCTCCCCCTCGTGGCGATCATTGTATCGCGGCGCGGAAAAACATCTGGAGATTTCCTTTCCGCATCGCATGACCTCCCCTGGTGGGCGATCTGCCTTTCGCTCGTGGCGACAGAAACCTCAACCCTGACATTCATCAGCATTCCTGGCATTGGCTATACGACGGGCATGGTCTTTCTCGGCCTTGCGGGAGGATATCTGATCGGTCGGCTGATCGTGGCGATCTGGTTTCTGCCGCTTTACGCACAGGGTCAGATCAAGAGTGCCTACCAGTATCTGGGTGAGCGTTTTGGCCCGGGGCTGCAATCCGCAGCATCCGGCGCCTTCCTTGTCACGCGGCTTCTGGCCGAAGGGGTCCGCCTATCCGCCGGACTGCTGCCCCTGACATGGATGCTGGAACACAATGGCATGTCCATAAACCATATGGCTGTTCTGGGCCTCATCATGGCCTTCACGCTGGCCTATACGGTGCTGGGTGGCCTGCGGGCTGTTGTCTGGTCTGACACCATACAACTCTGCATTTATCTGTTTGGTGCCGCAGCCTGCGCCTTTCTGCTGATGCACGATCTTCCGCCAAATGGCTGGAAACTGGCCTGGGCTGCCGGAAAAATGTCCCCATTCCATGCCCTGCATGTCCGAACCCTGCTTTCCGATCCCTTTACGCCCCTCGCGGCCCTGATCGGGGGGGCCATTCTCTCAGTTGCCTCCCATGGGTCAGACCAGCTCATGGTACAGCGCCTGCTGGCGGCCAGAAACATCCGCGATGCCCGCTACGCACTGGTAGGGAGTGCATTTGTGGTGGCGTTTCTGTTCGGGTTGCTCTCCCTCGTCGGCGTACAGCTCTGGATCGCACATCAAGGCGTCTCGCTGGCCACGATGGGGCTGCACTCCCCCGACGAACTGTTCCCGAGCTACATCGTCTCAGGCCTGCCAGCCGGGCTTGGCGGCCTGCTGCTGGCAGGCGTTCTCAGCGCCACGATGGGCTCCCTGTCTTCCACTCTCAACGCCATGGCGAGTGCGTCCCTGACAGATTTCGGTCCTTCTCCAGAGCGCTTTCTGAGGCAATGGGGACGCTTCTGCGGATTCCGGGAGAGCCCCCTGCTCGCTCCCCGTTTCGTGACGGTGTTGTGGAGTATCGCGCTGGTTCTGGTCGCACTCTGGTTCACACAGGGCGAACAGTCCGCGGTTATTCTGGGCCTGACAATTGCCGGATGGTCCTACGGCCCGACCCTCGGGGCCTTTCTCTTCGGCATGCTTTATCCTGCCGCCCGTACGCGGGATGCCCTGACGGGCTTTCTGGTCTCACTGGCGGGCATGGCAGCGATCATGAAGTTTCTGCAATATGCGGGCTATCATGTGGCTTTTCCCTGGCTCGTCCCGCTCGGCATCGCCGGAATGCTGATCACCGCTCGTTTTTCCATGCTTTTGACTGGGGCGTCCCGAGAGTACGTCCAGTCGGCTCATGACACCCGAAAGGATTGAGGCCAATGAACGCCAGGGACACAACCCAGCCCCCTTCGACAACACCGATCGGGACCGAGCAGCAGGACCCGCGTTATGGGGACATCGATCTGTGGCCCGCGACTTCGGTTCTGGATGCCTTGGCAGAAGCACAGATGACGGCAACAGCCATCGCCCGGGCAGCCGTTCCCCAGATGAACGACGTCGTCACCGCCGCACTGCCGCGCCTGCGCGCCGGAGGAAGGCTGTTTTATGTGGGTGCCGGCACATCCGGGCGGGTGGGGCTTCAGGACGGCGTGGAACTCACACCCACTTTCGGCTGGCCTTCCGAACGCCTCATCCTGATGCTGGCAGGAGGCACGACAGCCCTGTTCGAAGCCGTGGAAGGTGCGGAGGACCGTGAAGACAATGCAATCAAGGAAATCCTGTCTCACAACCCCGGTCCGAACGATGTCGTATTCGGTATCGCGGCCAGTGGCGCCACACCCTATACCTGCGCCGCAATCGCCGCTGCACGCACAGCAGGCGCACTGACCGTCGGAATCAGCTGCAACCGGGAGGGGCGTCTGCTCCGGGAAGCCGAACTGGGAATTGCCATCGTAACCGGTGCAGAAGTCATTGCAGGCTCCACGCGGCTCAAGGCAGGAACAGCTCAAAAAGCGGTTCTGAACATGCTGTCCACGACGCTGATGATCAAACTCGGACACGGCTATCGTGGACAGATGGTGGATATGCGGGTCGTCAACGCCAAGCTCGGAAAGCGCGCGGCCCGCATGGTGCATGATCTGGCGGGAGGCACTCCTGCAGAAATCGAAGCCGCACTGCTGGCCAGCCATCAGAACGTCAAACGCGCCATACTCATCCGCTCCGGACTGACGGCGGAAGACGCAGAAACCGCTCTGGCGCAGCACGCAGGCGACCTGCGCGCCGTCATGGCAACGCGAACGGATCAGGGCTGAGGCTTTATGGACGTGAAACACACGGAAGACATCTTTGGCGCCCTGACTCCCGATCAGACTGACCGCAAGCCCCTGTATTTGCAACTGGCGGAACGTCTGCGCGAGCTGATCAACAGTGGCGTCCTGCGCGGCGGCGACGCTGTCCCGCCAGAGCGCGAACTCGCCGAACTGACAGGCGTCTCCCGTGTGACAGTCCGCAAGTCACTGGAACAGCTGGTGACGGCCGGGCTGTTAACACAGCGCCCCGGTGCAGGAACATTCGTCTCACGCAGGATCCAGCAGCCACTCTCGGTCCTGATGGGATTTTCCGACGACATGCGGGCCCGAGGCTATGAACCGGCATCAATCTGGCTGGACAAGCGCGCCGCAGGCGCCAGCCCGGACGAAGCCATGGCACTGGGCATTGCTCCGGCGGCACCTGTCCTGCGTCTGAAACGGATCCGGACCGCAGACGGTGAGCCTATGGCCATTGAGACAGCCGTCATCTCGCGTCGGGATCTGGCATCTCCTGAGCTGGTCGGAGAATCATTTTACGCAGCCCTGAAAGCGCACGGACTGCTGCCTGTCCGGGCGCTTCAGCGGATCCGGGCGCGAATGGCCACGTTCCAAGAAGCGGAACTGCTCCATATCAGCCACCCCACGGCCATTCTTGAAATTGAACGACGTTCTTTCCTTCCGGACGGGCGCGTCCTTGAAGTCACATTTTCCTGCTATCGCGCCGATCTCTATGATTTCGTCGTGGAATTGCAGACGTCCGAGGAGCACGACTGATGGAATGTCTGAGCGCAATAGGGCTGATGAGTGGCACATCACTGGATGGCGTGGACGCTGCCCTTGTCCGCACGGATGGCGAGAAAATCGTCTCGCATGGTCCGGGTCTGAGTCTAGAATATTCTCCCGAACTACGGGCCCGAGCCCGTGACCTGCTGTCCCGTGCCGCAACGATCAGTCCGGAAGATCCGGAACTGCGTGCTGTCGAGCGGGCCATCACCCAGCGCCACATCGAAGCCGTGGAACTTCTGCAGCGCGAGACAGACACTGTCGATCTGATCGGTTTTCATGGACAGACAATTCTGCACGCACCGGAACGACGCCTGACCTGGCAGATTGGTGACGCCGCATTGCTGTCCCGTGAAACCTGCCTTCCAGTTATCCATGACTTTCGCAGCGCGGACGTAGCCGCCGGCGGAGAAGGAGCTCCTCTGGCGCCATGGTATCATGCCGCCCTCCTTCATGAACACGAAGGACCCGTTGCCATCCTGAATATCGGAGGAGTAGCGAATGTGACTCTGGTGGATACGAACGGAGGCATCCATGCCTGCGATACCGGTCCCGGAAACGCCCTTCTGGATGACTGGGCCTTTCTTCACACAGGCACCGCCTGTGATCTGGACGGCGCACTGGCACGCTCAGGAACAATTCACGAAGATATTCTCGAGCCCCTGCTGGCCGATCCGTATTTTGCCCGCCCGGCACCAAAATCTCTGGACCGTCTGACCTTCCATCGCGCCATGAATGCCATAAAGACATTGTCACCAGAGGACGGAGCGGCAACGCTGGTCGCATTTACGGTAGAAGCCATTCGACGCACACCCCTGCCATGTAATCCAGCAGCTTGGTATGTCTGTGGCGGCGGTCGCCATAACCCGGTCCTCATGGAACACCTAAAACACGCTTTACCTGCACCAGTCTTCCCCGTTGAAAAACTGGGCTGGAATGGCGACAACCTGGAAGCAGAATGTTTTGGCTTTCTGGCAGTAAGGGCCTTACGAAAATTACCAATCTCGGCTCCGACCATTACCGGATGCCCCAAATTCATTACAGGAGGGCGGCTGGTTCGCGAGTATTCCAAGGAACCCTATTAAGCTCGAAGCCTGTTAATTCATAGTACTACCAATCCAGTAAGCCTATGCGTAATACGCCCGAGAGTACGGTCCGCACAAGAGGCTCTACAACCGCTGAAAGTGTTGGGGCAACATGGGCATTTTCATGCGGAGGATGGATGGGCTGTCTGCCGCGAAGGCTGAGCCCCAGACGATTATGATTGATGAGACGTATCGCAAGCCGCACCGCACGGCTTCGAACCTGTGGCTAAGAAAGGGATCCAGGGCGACTAATCGGACAGACAAAAGGCTGCATGAACACGAGGCTGCATGCGGTCACCGATCAAAACGGACGACCACTGAGCTTTTTCATGACTGTGGGACAGATCAGTGATTATGACAGTGCCCTGGAAGAGAAAGAAATAGAGACCAGCATTCCAGGACGAAGATCCCACGAGAGACCTATCAAATACGACAGGGAGAAATACAGACGACAAAACCATATCGAGATAATTCCCAGAAGACTTAAGGGCTGGTGTCGAATGGCAACAGGCTACGACAGATGCCCGACCACCTTTTTCCCCGCCATCTGCCTCAAAGCAACCGTCATGTTCTGGCTATGAGGTCTATACTATACCACTGCCCACTTCACAGACGACAGATCAACTTAAACTCACTCGAATGCCGATTTCGCGTAAGCTTCCCCATAAATCTGCCATCTCTCAGCTCGAATTATAGCTTATCACCTTGCTCAGGAAATGGGGTGCTCTCTGACATAGTCTCAGACACAAAGTGCTCAATAAGAAGACAGACATTTTGAGTCAACGGGCTCTGCCTCTCATGACTTGCCATGCCAATTTCAGAGGATAGCTTCCCTAGATCCATTGGAATCCGGACGATGCCAGACGGCGCAGCATAGGTGGCATTGGCCGGGACAATTGCTACACCTAGTCCTGCCAAAGATGCCAAGTGAATAGCCGTCGTAAATTCTCGGAAATACCTGATCTTTGCCGGCACAAGACCATTCTGATTGAAACAGCTCAACAGCGCGTCATGGAAGCCTGGTGCATTTTCGCGCCCGAGCATCAAAAGTGTTTCCGCATTCAGGTCAGACGATTTCAAAGAAGCACGCGTCGCCAAGGTGTGATCGGGAGGCAAAACAGCAAAAAATGGCTCTTTTCCGATAAGACGGATATCAACATCAAGGTGCTGTAGAGGCAAACGCACAAAACCAATATCCAGTCGATGCTCCGCAATCGCCTCAACCTGCCGTACGGAATTCATTTCCATCAGATCGAATTGGATAAAGGGATACCGCTCTGCAAAATGCTGGAACAGTTTTCCACCAAACATAGGAATAATAGACGATACGAAGCCGAGACGAACACTTCCAACAGTCCCCGCTGAAATGTGTCGGGTCGATTTCTGGGCCTCATCAAGAATTGATAGAACACGCCTAGCCTCAACTAAAAAGCTTTGCCCAGCAACAGTAATAAAAACGTGATTGCGTGATCGATCTACGAGTTGAACGCCGATTTCTTCTTCCAGATGCTTGATATGACCACTTAAAGCAGGCTGGACGATGTTCAGCCTTGCAGCCGCACGGCCAAAGTGTAGCGTTTCACCGAGCGTAGAGAACGAACGAAGGTGTTTGAGTTCCACAATATGAGTTCCTGATCACGCCATATGATCAGCTTCATCGCGAAATAGAATTGGAAGTTTGCCGCAGGACAAGAAAGAACTTCGTGATCACCCGCTCAGTCGAGCCGGAAAGAAAAGTATGACGAGGTTTTCTCATGTCCATTGCTCTTTCCAGGACGCGCCCATCCGGGCGTTGGTTGCGCATCATGCCGATCGTGTTCGTGACCTACAGTCTTGCTTACCTCGATCGCACAAATTACGGCTTTGGAGCCGCAGCAGGCCTCAATGAAGCCTTGCAGATTTCGCCTAACCGCGCGGCCTGGCTCGCATCGCTCTTCTTTCTGGGATATTTCTCGTTTCAGATCCCTGCTGCCGCCTATGCGCGTCGACATAGCCCCACGAAAATGATCTTCTTCTGTATTCTCGGTTGGGGCGGGTTGGCCTCACTCACAGGCTTGATCAACAACTTCTGGCTGCTGGCGCTGGACCGTTTCCTGCTTGGCAGCATGGAAAGCCTGATCATTCCCGCCATGCTGATCCTGCTGACCGAGTGGTTCACCCGAAACGAACGCTCAAGGGCGAACACCTACCTCATCCTTGGCAATCCAGTCACTGTATTATGGATGTCAGCCATCACTGGATATCTCATTTCACAGTACGGGTGGCGAAATGTCTTCATTATTGAAGGTCTGCCATCTGTTATCTGGGCTTTTGTCTGGATCGCAACAATGTCGGATCATCCAGCGCAGGCCAAATGGCTGACGGCAGGAGAACGGCAGGCTCTCGAACAGGAGCTCGCAAAAGAACAGCTGGAGATTCCAGATCGTCACGCAAGCACATGGTCAGTCCTTACAGACAGACGTGTCCTCAACTTGAGCGCTCAACTTCTTCTGTGGAGCGTGACAGCTTATGGTTTCATCATGTGGTTGCCCGATATCATACACAGTGGCGGCTCGAGTATGGGAAATACAGGGCTACTCGCAGCCGGTCCCTATGCTGCATCAGTGGTTCTGATGATCATCGTATCGTACATTTCAGACCGTTATCAGATCCGAAAGAACATTGTTTGGCCGCTTCTTATTGTGTCAGCACTTTGCTTCTTTGGCAGCTACTGGTTGGCCGAATACAGCTTCATGCTCGCCTATTTTTGCATGGTGCTCGGATGTGCGACGATGCAGGCACCCCTAGGGCCATTTTTTGCCATTGCTCCAGATATTCTGCCGCGGGAAGCTGCGGGAATTGCGATGGGCGTCATTAACAGCGCGGGGGCTCTGGGCGGTTTTCTCGGCTCCTGGATCATTGGTTATATCCAGGCACGAACCCATAGCGTCAGCCTCAGCTTCGCCTTCATGTCTGCGTTCATTCTGGCAGCGGCCATTCTGATGGCATTTTTCAAAAGCCATCCCACCCCGAAAAATCAGGGTTCACCAGAGTTTTCTGGAGCACATCCGGGTATTTCCCCCTCCTAAACCTCATCATTTCATCTTCCTTACAAGGAAAAAACCATGCTGCTCAAACGCTCACAGATTAATTCCAGCATCGATCTGGCAATTGATACCTTTCGCAAATATGGCATCAGCCTTCCTGAGTTTGCCTACTGGTCTGCAAAAGACTGGACGACGAAAGGCCAGGAAACGCACGAAATCCGGGACTGCATGCTTGGCTGGGACGTAACGGACTTCGGACAAGGCGATTTTACACGGATCGGACGTACTTTGTTTACCCTTAGAAATGGGTCGCTTCGTCGTCCGGGTTATACAAAAAGCTATGCCGAGAAACTTATTCTCGACCCAGAAGGACAGCGATCTCCAGCACATTTTCATCGGACAAAGATGGAAGACATCATCAATCGAGCGGGTGGCGTCATTCTGGTGCAGCTCACAAAAGCTGGCGCAGACAACAAGCCTGCACAGGAAAGTTTTCCTATCCATGTCGACGGCATTGCACGTCAACTCAACCCAGGAGACATCATCCGGCTGGAACCGGGCCAAAGTGTCTGTATTCCCCCCCGAACCATCCACCAGTTCTGGGGAGAAGACGGAACCGGCCTTACTGCCAGCGGTGAGGTTTCTTCTCTTTGCGATGACCATGAAGACAATTTCTTCCTTGAGCCATCTGCCCGTTTTCCAGAAATAGAGGAAGACGAGGAACGTCGTTACTTCCTGTGCAATGAATACCCTCACATTTCCTAAAATACCGTTCAGGAGAAGAGAACATTTCTCTTCTCCTTCCTTTTATGGTGAAGATGATGTGCCAGTACTTCGGCATCAGAGGCCGTGTCTTCTGGATGATTCTCCTTTTTTTTCTAACACCTTCCCACTATGCATTCGCCCAGTACCGAGGCCCTATCTCGCAGAATGCGCCGTCTTTTTCTCTTGATACCCCCACGTCCTACGAAAACACACCTTTTACGCCCCCTGTTGAACATGTCGTATCAAGATGGGAGGCGCTCCAGAAAAAGTGGAACAGGTACGGTGTTGGCATTGTGATTGATTACACAAGCGAGAGCGCCATGGCCCTGAATGGAGGACACGGAGGCAGTGCGGGGTATGCTCATCAGATCGGAGCAGAACTGGATCTGGACTGGGAAAAACTGCTTGGTTGGACGGGCTTCAAAACACATACAGTTGTCATCAACCGGGCGGGCCATAATCTGGCGGCCGATTTTGGTGACCGATCCCTGAACGGTTTTCAGGAAATATACGGCGGCGGTGGAAACGTCGGCGTCAAACTAGTCTTTCTCTATGGCACGCAGGATTTATGGCACGATCGCTTGCAGATCGCTGTCGGGAAAATGCCAGTCAATATAGACTTTTCGACGTCTCCTCTTTTCTGCACGTTCATGAATAAATCAATTTGTGGAAATCCCAAATCTCTTACCCGAGGGGATCCGGGTTTTGGTACTTATCCGGGCTCTACATACGCTACCCGTGTCCGGGTATGGCCGCTACATGGCATCTATTTTCAGGCTGGCGTTTATGGAACGAACCCCGATCTCGCAAGTAACGCTTATGACCGGGCCGGCTACAACTTCAGCACTAATCGCTATACGGGTATTTATATTCCGGCAGAACTCGGTCTCATCCCATCTTTCGGAAAGCATAATCTTGTAGGTCATTACAAATTTGGCGTTGCTTACGACACGGCCAATTATTCGGATAACTTCCTAGACATCAATGGAAACGCCCTAGCAATAACCGGGAAAAAGGCTCAACAGAGAAACGGAAAAACGCAAGTCTGGCTGGAAGGCGATCAGATGATCGTCCGCAATGGCGATGGTCCGCTTCATGGTTTCTATATCATGGCAGGACTTATCCGTAACGATCCAGAAACGGCCCCCTATCTCTACCAATATTATGTTGGCGCCGTGAATCGAGGATTCCTTAAGTCACGGCCTAAGGACATGGTTGGTATTATCATGACCCGTGCTACAGCCAGCCCCAGTCTCGTTGCAACCCAAAAAATAAGATATGCCGCTCATCAGCCACTTCCTGGAAATGCAACATTCCCGCAGAGCCACCTGACAATGCTGGAGGTTTCTTACAGTATTCATGTTTGGGACGGAATTTCCATTCAACCCGATTATCAGCTAATTCTCCGCCCAAATTTACAGAAAGACAAAAAATCCGTCAGCACTTTGGGGTTTAGACTCCATATTGTACTTTGAAGCGCGTTTATTCCGAATAACGGGTAGGATCGCACGAAATATAACACACCCCCCAGTCGACTTCGGTCGGACGATCGTCGCTTTTTTTTTTGCGGTACCCAAACAATACGAGAAAACATGTAATACTGACTGAACCGTACCGGGATTGGCAGAGACCTATTCACCTGAGAAGAAAATCTGATGAGCAATCCTGCGGAGAAATTCTCTCCTGAGGTTTGCGCATGTGCGGTGCGAATTGTTCTCGAACATAAAGACAAGCACCCGTCGCGCCAGACAAACGCGCGCTTGACGGCGACGGTATAGATCACGCGCAAGATCGACTGCTCAGCCTACACGTCGAACAAATGGGCCAGGAAGGTGGAGTTGAGAGGAGAAAACGAGCTGGCGTTACGATTGAAACTGCCGATCAGTTCAAGGCTCTGGAACGCGAGAACTACGACAGGCGAATGAAGCCCTGCGCAAGACATCACCGCATTTCGCCGAAGGCGAGTTCAAGCCCCCCTCCCCCTGAGGAAAAAACGGCGCTTATCGATGAGTCTTGCAAGGTATACGGGGACGTTCCAGCCATAAGGGATAGAGCGGACCGTGTTTCATTTCTTGAACTCCTCCTTCTTGTTCGAGATCACCGTCTTCACCGCGCTGAGACCTGGATACAGCGCGCGATACCCCGTATAAGTCACCTCGTAGGCACGACGCAGAGCCTCATCGGGCGCAACCGTCTCCGTTCGCTCGGGTGACAGACACACTGTCTCCACATTCTCGCCCGTTACCGCCAACCGCGCCAGCCGTGCCGCGCCGAACGCTCCCCCGGTCTCGCCGTTCGCCAAACGATGGAGGGGAATTCCCAGCACGGAGGCGAGTATCGCTACCCACAGAGTGCTCCGCGAGCCGCCGCCAATCACGGACGCCTCGGCTATTTCAGACCCAGACTCCCGCAGCCCCTCCAGAGCATCCCGGAACGAAAACGCTACACCCTCGAGCACAGCCTGTGTCATCTGCGTGCGCGTCGTGTCGTGCGAGAGGAGTGCAAACCCGCCGCGCACTGCACCATCATTGTGCGGTGTGCGCTCGCCGGAGAGATAGGGCGCGAACAGGACGGGAGAGGGAGCCTCTGGCGCATCAGGTAACTCGGACAAAAGCGCTGTCTCGCTCATCCCCGTCACCCGTGACCACCATGCCAGACACGCCGCCGCCGAGAGCGTAACACCCATCTGATGCCATACTCCCGGCACAGCATGGCAGAACGTGTGAATTGCAGCCCGGCCAGCACCGCGATACGAATCCGTCGTCACCCATACAACACCAGAAGTGCCAAGCGAGAGGAACGCGTCACCCGGCTTTGTCGCGCCCAGCCCGACCGCTCCCGCGGCATTGTCCCCGGCACCACCTGCGAAAACCGGCGCCTTCTCCATCCCCCAGCGGCGCACCAGATCAGGCTTCAGAACACCCGCCGCTTCGCTTCCCTCTCGTAACTCCGGCATGTGAGACAGCGACAGTCCCGATGCCGATAGCGCTTCCGCCGACCAACTGCGCCGCCCGACGTCAAGCCACAACGTACCCGATGCATCCGACATGTCTTCAATCATCTCGCCCGTCATGACAAAGCGTAACCACGCCTTAGGCAGAAGCACGCGACGCGTCTTCGCGAAAACCTCTTTTTCATGCGCCGCTACCCAGATCAGCTTCGGCGCCGTGAAACCCGGCATGGCGATATTGCCCGTCACCAAGTAGCTGTCGGGAAAGCGCCTCTCAAAAACTGCGCACTCGGCTTCGGCCCGCGTGTCGTTCCACAATAGGCAAGGACGAAGCACACTGCCCTTGTCATCGAGTAGAACAGCGCCGTGCTGCTGGCCCGACAATCCGATGCCTTTCACCTGCGACACTTCGAACGGATGGGACTTTGCCAGCGCGTCGATGGCGTTAAGGGTGGCTTCTAGCCAATCTTCGGGATTTTGCTCGCTCCATCCCTCATGCGGGCGAGAGACCTCCAACTTCACTGTCTCGGAGGCCAGCACATGCTGCGCATTGTCTGCGAGTACTACCTTTACTCCCGACGTGCCCAGATCGATTCCGATATACATCCGTCGTCACCTGCCATATCATCAGGTTATAAGTTTGCACCTGTTCGTAGGCTGTGGCGCGCCACGTTTATGTGAGGGATGAATACTAGGCTCAGGAGCTGTTAATTTGTTGGATTGAGTAGAGTATTGTGATTCACAGGCGTCTGGAAAGGATTGGCCTGTAAGTGAGATATTTTTGCTCTCCAAGCGTCAGATAGACCTGATTAAGCCATTTTTCCCCACTGGTGCATGGGGTTTCTCGCATGAAAGACCGGCGTGTTCGAACAGGATCTTTGTCGCCCTGACAGAACAGGCTGCCCGTTCAAAGCGCCTTATGATCGAGACCATGTTCGTAAAGCTGAAAAGCTCGGGACGTGTTGCAACCAAATATGATCAGTGCGCTCATACATTCATGTCTGCAATCCACATCGCAGTAAGTTTCACCTTCTATCTTGAAGAATCTGTCCTGAAACTGGACGGACATCCGGCATGGCGCGCTTCTGTGGTTGATCATTGTACGTTTCGGTTTTCAGCGAATTATGCCCTGCAGCTTCAGGTCACGCATCAGACGCACAGTTATACACCCGGCAACCGAAACACCCTGGCAATGCAGCCGCAGCCAGACTTCCCGAACACCATAGACACTGAAATGCTCGTTGAAGACGCGAAGGATTTCGGGGTTAAGGCTTCATTTCCGCCGTTCACGTATGGACCAATGCTGCGGGTCGCATCGTGCCCGCAACTGCTCCTAGGCTCAGGACTCATAGCCAGAACATGACGGTTGCAGCGAGGCAGATGGCTGA
>CALFLO010000035.1 GCA_937880175.1 uncultured Gluconobacter sp. | reverse complement strand
TGGTGGTAACACCACGATCGAACTGTCCGACAACTCCAAGATCACGTTCGTTGGTGTCAGCGACCTGAACGCTTCGAACTTCACCCTGAGCTAATGGCGGTGTCTGTCTTCTGACAGACTGGCATTGTTCAGGAAGGCCGGATCCGCAAGGGTCCGGCCTTTCGTGTTTCTGCTGTCCCTGTTTCTTTATCTTGTGAAAGCCTGACAGAATGCGGGATGACCCGCGCGAAAGCCTGACGGAAAGTTATCGCAGTGCGGCCCGCCTGAATGGGTTGCGGGCCGAGCAGTTGCAGAAGGAAAATCAGCAGCTCCTGCGCCAGCTCTCCCTGATTCAGACATCACTCTCCTGGCGCGTGACGGTTCCGCTGCGGGCTGTTCGGGCGTTGATGTTGGGCAAGCTGCTTTCCGGACGTCCTGTACGTGAAGTTCCACAGCGGTTTCTGCGTCTCTGGGGGCGGGAAGGGCTCGCTGGAATCCGAAAAACGGTCTTTCATCGCTTGCGCCGCCTGCGTCGGATTCAGAATAGCCACCGGGGGGATTTGCCTGAGGAAAGTGGCGATACAGCGCAACCACATCCCTACAGAGCTGCTTCTGATTACGGAACGGAGAGACTAAAACCACAGGTTCTCATCATTGCGGAACTGAGCCTGAGGCAGTGTGCCAAGTATCGTGTCTGGCAGAAGCGCGATTTTCTGACAGCACTGGGATGGTCTGTTCAGGTTCTGGACTGGCGGCATATTACGGAAGTCCAGTCTGCTCTTCAGCTTTGCACACATGTTGTTTTCTATCGTGTTCCCGGCTTCGATGATGTCATGAAACTGGTGTATGAAGCGCATCGGCTCGGACTTGCACCACGCTGGGAGGTGGACGACCTCATTTTCGATGAAGGGGAGTACCGGCAGAACGGGAATATTGACACGCTTCCTGCAGCGGAACGTGATCTGCTGCTGTCGGGGGTGGCTCTGTTCCGTCGGTGCATGGTGGCCTGTGGCCACGGTATTGCCTCGACGCCGGCGCTTGCCGATGCCATGCGGGCGGCCGGGCTGACGGATGTGGCTGTTCTGGAAAATGCCCTGGATGCGCAGACGCTGGGAATCGCAGCGGCTCTTCCGAAGCATATTCCATCGGATCGCATCTGGGTTTCATATGGATCAGGCACCAATACCCATGATGCCGATTTCAGGCAGGCTGAGGCCGGATTGCTCGCGGCGATGGCGGAAGAGCCCAGGCTTTGCCTGAGGGTTATCGGGCAGTTGCAGCTGTCTTCGGCGTTCGGTGCGTTCGGGGACCGGGTCGAGCGTCTGACCGAACTGACCTATCCGGACTATCTGAAGGCGCTGTCACAGACGGATATTGCGATTGCGCCGCTGGAAATGACGCTGTTCAACGATTGCAAAAGCAACATCAAGTTTCTTGAAGCGGCCGTGGTCCGGGTCGCGGCCATCTGTTCTCCCTGTGCGGCGTTCCTGACGGTTCTGCGTGACGGGAAGAACGGGCTTGTTGCCGCAGATGCAGATGCCTGGCGAGATGGGCTTCTGGCTTTGACGCGTGATGGTGATTACCGCAGGCGTCTGGCAGACGCGGCATATGACGATGTCATGGCGCGTTACGCCCCTGACGCGATGGCCCAGACACAGGCCCGGGCGCTGTTCGGTCTCCCCCCTCACCGGGAGAAGGCGAACCTCAGGGTTCTTATGGCGAACGTCTATTTCGCGCCACGATCTTTCGGGGGAGCCACCATTGTGGCCGAGGAAATGGGGCGTCGGCTGGTGCGCAAAGGCGCACAGGTCAGTGTCATGACGTCCAGACCCTCTGTCGCGGATATTCCTGATGGCGATATCCGTTATGACGTGGATGGAATGATGGTCTTTGCCTCGGTGCTGCCAGAGGATCAGGGGGGGCTGGGGTTGCTGGATAATCCGGCAATGGCCTCCCGGTTTGCGGCTGTGCTTGAAGCCTGTCAGCCGGATGTGGTGCATGTGCATGCTGCGCAGGGACTAGGGACAGGGCTTCTACGGGTCTGTCAGGAGCGGGGGGTCCATTATGTCCTGACGCTTCACGATGCCTGGTGGCTGTGTGAGCGGCAGTTCATGGTTCGGGCAGACGGGAAATACTGTTTCCAGACGACCATCGATTCTGCGGTCTGTGAGGCCTGTGTCCCGGGTGCGCGGCATCTCGCTGACCGGCAGGTCGTGATGCGGCAGGCTCTGGCGGGGGCAGCCCTGCTCATCAGTCCGTCCCAGGCTCATCGTGATCTGTATCTTGCGAACGGGATTGCGCCTGAGCGGATTGTGGTCAATCGCAATGGATTCTGCTGGCCCCAGCGCCCGCGCCGTACCCGGACTGTGGGAGCACCGTTGCGGTTTGGGTTTGTTGGAGGGACGGAAGCCGTCAAGGGGTATGGTCTGCTGAAAGAGGCCATGCAGTCCCTGTCGCGAAGTGACTGGGAACTTGTTTTGGTTGATAACAAGCTCAATCTCGGGTTCCAGTCGATCTTTCCGGAAGACTGGTCTGTGCGTGGGCTGCTTCGGATCGTACCCGCCTATACACAGTCAGGGCTGGATGACTTTTATGACCAGATTGATGTGCTGCTGTTTCCCTCACAATGGAAAGAAAGCTACGGCCTGACGGTGCGTGAAGCTCTGGCCCGGGACGTCTGGGTCATCACGACGTCTCCAGGCGGGCAATCCGAGGATGTGGTGGATGGGGTGAACGGGACCTGCCTGCCATTGGACGGAAACCCCCAGACGCTTGTGAGGGCCGTCTCCGCGCTTCTGGACGCGCCGGATCGCTTCGACGGTTACATCAATCCCCGCAAAGAACAGCTTGCGACATACGATATGCAGGCCGACGAACTCTATGGGTTTCTGAAGCAGGTATCGGAGCATGACGATGGGGGGTTAATGGAAGTCGAGCCGTCATTCTGACGGTGCTCCCGCTTGTATGATGGCCACGAACGCTTGATGAACATATTTTCAAGCTACAGGTGGTGTCTGGTATGGTTTCTGGCCTGTGAAAGGGGACGTTCCATCATTAATATGTGTGGACGGTTTTTTAATCCCATAGCATTGACAATGATCGGGAATAATCATCATACGAGCGCTGCCCCTTCAAGGAAACCAGAATGGGATAATATGCACGTTGTGTCAGCTAGTAACTTAAATGTCAGGGAAGCAGGATGTTAAAAAACACATTATTTTACGCTGGCTTTCAAGATGTTTTATTGGCCTCACGTGAGTATTGGCTTCCATTGGCACTGGCGTGGCAGGATGTTTCTGTCCGTTATAAAAGATCAGCGATTGGTCAGTTATGGTTAACACTCAACACTCTTATTTACATTGCTAGCCTCGGACTGATTTTTGGAACGTTATTTCGTTTCAATCTTCATGAATATCTACCTAATATATGTGCAGCAATTCTGACATGGAATTTCATTAATACTTCAATATCGGATGGTTGTCTGGCGTTTATCAATTCTGATAGCGTCATACTTCAAGTAAAACTTCCATTTTTTACGCATATTATCAGAACTGTTGCTAGAAATATTATTGTTTTTGGGCACAATATTGTTATTTATCCTATAATTGCCATATCTGTAGGGTATAAAGTCAATCTATATGCATTGTTTGCCATCCCCGGATTGATTTTTATCTTAATCAATCTTCTGTGGGTCTGCACTATTTTAGCCGTCTTGTGCACGCGCTATCGAGACCTGCATCAGGTTGTCATCAGTATTCTGCAGATTGTGTTTTATGCAACGCCTGTTGTCTGGGATGCTAAAATACTGCCGCCAACGGTTTCTCCGCTTCTGGTCAAGTTGAACCCCTTTTACAACTTTATCGATCTGGTAAAGCGGCCTCTTATGGGGCAGCTGCCTTACGCCAGTGAATGGTTGTTCTGTGGGACACTTGCTGTATTCGGCTGGGCTATCGCACTTTGCGTACTCGGGAAATACAAACATCGTATAGCATACTGGTTATAATGTTATGGCCCTGATTCGTCTCAATAATGTCGGTGTGGAATTCCCTATTTTTAACGCGCAAAATCGCTCGTTAAAAAACAAGGTCCTTAATCTGGTTACGGGCGGCAAAATCGAAAGCCGCGCAGGCAATCTGGTCGTTATTAAAAGCCTACAGGATATCTCTCTCAACCTGGCTGATGGTGATCGGATTGGACTCGTTGGTCACAACGGTGCCGGCAAGACAACTTTGCTGCGCGTGCTTTCCGGTATTTACACTCCCACAAGTGGAGAGTGCACGATTGAAGGCAAATGCGTTTCTCTGATTAATATTCAATTGGGTATTAATCATGAAGAGACCGGGCGTTCGAATATCAAGCTTCGTGCCGCCATGATGGGCATGCGACCCAAGCAGATAGAAGAGAAAATCGAAGAAATCGCCGAGTTTTCCGGACTTGGGCATTTTCTGGATATGCCATTCCGCACATATTCTTCTGGCATGCAGATCAGACTGGCTTTTGCGACATCTACTTCCATTGAGCCGGAAATTCTCATCATGGACGAATGGCTCTCGGCCGGAGATGAGAATTTCAAAGACAAAGCCAATCAGCGCATGGCGCAATTGTTGGACAAGACCAAAATTCTTATTCTTGCCAGCCATTCGCGTGAGCTTCTGGAAAAAAACTGTACCAAAATACTTTGGCTGGAACATGGAAAAGTCAGGATGCTGGGCGAAACGTCCGAAGTCCTGAGTCAATATTTTTCAAGAAGCGAGAAATAAATCTCACGCATCTATCTCGTGATATCTGGCGGGAAACGGGCCTGTTAGACACAGAATTGGATCAGGGGCTCTCATTAGAGAGAGCACCCTTGTTCCTGTCCGAATAGAACGTGGATTTTTGATTTCGGGCTGAGAGGCTTCAAAATCCAAAACTTGAGAAGTGTGTTTTGTTTTGAGCGACAGGAGCGTTCATACAGGACAGGCGAAATCCAGTATCAAATACGCCAGGTGACTCATTTCGTCCACAGTCTGATGATGAAAGACAACACATCAGAATAATTTTCAACCAAGCCCTCACATAGTGAAGAATTTTCATGTAAATGAAAATCAATAGAACTATTTTTACTGATTTGGAGCTTCGTAGCGTGCCTGACGCCTCTCCCCGTTCTTCAGAGCCTCGTGTCAATTTGGACACTGATCTGTCGCGCGTAAAAATAGAACGCCAGCAAAGTTACTCCGATCAGGGAGGATCGCGCCTCAGGCGTATCGCACGCCGTTT
Organism: uncultured Gluconobacter sp.; assembly: GCA_937880175.1. Lineage (GTDB taxonomy): Bacteria > Pseudomonadota > Alphaproteobacteria > Acetobacterales > Acetobacteraceae > Gluconobacter. The sequence continues at coordinate 21,647 of CALFLO010000035.1, read as the reverse complement.
GCGCAGCCTCAGAGGTAGGCATTTTCTGCCCAGCATGCTCTCCCGGATTGCGCGGCGTCTGGTTCGCGTGGCATCGATTGAGATCCTAGGGAAGAAAAAATCAGCAGATGTTGTTGCTGGTCTTCAGGGGCTTCAGGCTCAGAAGAATATTGATCATCTTACGCTCAGTGTTCTGGAACAGATCAAGCAGGGCAGACTGGGGAAGCTCCAGGTTTATGCGATCTATATCTCCGGCGGTATTGGCGATGCGCTGATCTGCTCTCGCATGGTCCGGGATTTGCAACAACGTCTTGGCAATACGTTATCTTTTGATATCTACTGCCAGTCTCCGCAAATCACCAAAGAGTTCTTTAAAAATATTCCAAACTTTCGTAAGTGTATAGATTCAGAAATATTCCACAATGTGAAAAAATACTATATTTTTTCCATGACGGCAAACCAGTTTGTTACCTTCATAACTGAAGAAATAGATTATCGTTCACTTCTGATTTACTGCCCGGATGTTGTAAATATTTTTTGCACTGCGCAAAAAAAGCGCAAGAGTATTGAACGTTATATTGTTAACCATCCCTTTCTGGATGGGGCATTCGCTGACATCGCTGTTCGTTCGGGTCAGAAGCGCTATAAATACCTGCACGAAATGCTGGGTCTGAAATATGGGGGCGATGAGCAGGACATAGATGTGGATCCTGCTCTCCCAGTGTCCTTGGGTCTCAAGCCCGGGACGTACATTACTGTGCATGATGGATGGGACGGCAATTTCAAGATTGCAACGCAGCGCCCTACGAAGACTGTACCGCTTGAAAAATGGACCCAGATTATTGCGGGTCTGAAGCGCGCGCTTCCTGACATGACCATTGTGCAGATTGGTGGTCTGGTTGGTGAGATTTTGCCGGGCGTGGACGTCAATCTCAAGAAGAAGCTCTCTTTTTCGGAGTCCACTTCCATTCTTGCTCACGCAGCAGTGCATGTGGACGCAGAAACCGGACTGGTTCATCTGGCGGCCGCACTCGGCGTGAAAAGCGTGGTTATGTTTGGCCCGACGAATGTGGACTGGTTCGGCTACCCACAGAATGCCAACATCCGACCGCATGAGTGTGGTAATTGCTGGTGGTCAACAGATACGTGGATGGATGCATGCCCCCTCGAATTGGCTGTCCCGGTCTGTACACAGGCGATCCGTCCGGATGAGGTTGTCGCAGCGGCAGTCCGTCTTCTTGGTGAAACATCGCCTGTCGATGTGAAGCAGGGCGTACCCGCCTGATACTTCGTTGTTTTTCCTTCTTTGATTGTATGAAGTCCTATCTGTCATGAAAAAACGCATCATCGTTACAGGCGCCGCAGGGTTTATCGGCAGCAATATCATCCGGGGCCTCAACAAGCGCGGGTTCACGGATATTATCGCGGTCGATAACCTGACCTATGGCGATAAGGCGTTGAACCTGGTTGACCTTTCAATCAGCGACTATCTGGATAAGAATGATTTCTATGACGCCCTGCTGGCAGGACGTTTTGGTGAGGTCGAAGCCATTTTTCATGAGGGTGCCTGCTCGTCCACGACGGAGCAGGATGGCCGGTACATGATGGCCAACAACTTTGAAGTTAGCAAAAAGGTGCTTGCCTATTGCCAGCAGACCGGAGCGCGTCTGCTTTATGCTTCCAGCGCGGCAACCTATGGCGCTTCTTCGACCTTCAAGGAAGAAGCGGCTTACGAAAAGCCCCTGAATGTTTACGGGTATTCCAAGCTGCTGTTCGATCAGGTTGTGCGCCGCGCTCTGCCAGATCTTAAGACACAGGTTGCGGGTTTCCGTTATTTCAATGTTTATGGGCCTCGCGAGCAGCATAAAGGCGGTATGGCCTCGGTTGCCTTCCACAACTTCAACCAGTTCATGAGCAGCGGCTGCGTCAAACTGTTTGGCGAGTATGGCGATTGCAAGCCTGGCGAACAGAAGCGCGACTTCATTTTTGTTGATGACCTCGTCAACGTCAAACTCTGGTTCTTTGATCACCCCGAGCAGAGCGGCGTGTTCAATCTGGGAACAGGAAAGGCCCAGCCTTTCAATGACATTGCCACTACGGTTGTGAACAGCGTGCGGACTCTCAAGGGACTGCCCCCCCTGTCCATTGCCGAGATGGTGGAGCAGGGCATTCTGGAATACATCGCTTTTCCGGATAAGCTTCGTGGCAAGTACCAGTGTTTTACGCAGGCCGATATGAGCCTGCTTCGCGCGACGGGCTGTGATGTTGCCTTCAATGATGTTGCACACGGCGTTTCCGCTTATGTGCAGGATCTTTATGCGCGTTATCAGGGCTGATACAGAGAGCGGGGGTACGCCCGGGTTGTTATGGGTGGCGGTGGAAGGAGCAACATGACCGAGACCATAATAGCCTCCGGGCAGCCTGCGGCTTTTCTGGACCGGGATGGTGTAATCAATGTTGATGTTGGTTATCCACACCGGATTGAAGATTTCAGCTTCATTCCCGGCGCACCGGAAGCCATCAAGGCCCTTAATGACGCAGGGTACCGGGTGGTGGTCGTCAGCAACCAGTCCGGCGTGGCCCGAGGGCTTTTTACCGAAGACCAGGTCAGGCTGTTCCACCAGCATATTGCCCGGAGCCTTGCTCTGAGCGGCGCCAGAATAGATGCCTTTTACTTCTGCCCGTATCACCCTGATGCGGTGGTGGAGCGTTATCGTGTGAACCACCCCGAGCGCAAACCTCATCCCGGCATGATCGAGCGCGCTGCACGCGAGATGAATCTTGATCTGACACGTTCCTTTTTAATTGGAGATCGTGAAACAGATATTCAGGCAGCCACTACGGCTGGTATTCCGGGGTATCTATTCAATGGGAATAACCTTTTCTCCTTTTTGATGAACATTGCCCCCAAACCTCCCGTCAGTATGTGTGATTATTCATGATTGAAAACTTCGAATTCGGACGTCTCGTTGTTATTGGCGACCTTCTGCTGGACAAATATGTGTTTGGTTCGGTCGGGCGTATTTCTCCCGAGGCACCGGTGCCTGTCCTGCTCAAAACACGCCAGAGTGTTGTGCCGGGTGGTGCGGCCAATGTGGCCGTCAACGCTGCGGCGCTGGGGTGTTCGGTCAACCTGATTGGCGTTGTCGGGGAAGACAAACAGGCTGACATCCTGCGACAGACACTGGGCAAGTGGTCCGGGATTGATGTTCAGGGACTGGTGGTGGAACCCGGATGGTCAACCATTTCCAAAACCCGGGTTCTGAGTGGGCAGCAGCAGATTGTCCGCATTGATGAAGAGACCGTCGTCAGTTTCTCTCAGGCCACCAATGACCGTCTGATCGTGGCCACAAAAGCCGCGCTGGAAACAGCCGATGTCCTGATCTGCTCGGACTACGCCAAGGGCGTGCTGTCTGACGCAGTTCTTCGTGAGGTGATTGACCATGCCCGGGCCATGAATGTGCCCGTTATTGTTGACCCCAAGCGCAAGAATTTTTCCGCCTATCGCGGTGCGTCCCTGGTCACGCCCAACCGTTCGGAAATGATCCTGGCGACAGGTCTTCCCTTAGGCAGCAATGCCGAGGTCGAAAAAGCTGCCCGGGTCGCTTCGGAGCAGTTTGGCGGGGACGTTCTGGTCACCCGTTCGGAAGAGGGCATGACCCTGTGGCAGCGCAACGGTCACGTCCGCCACGAAACGGCGCGCAAGTCCGAAGTCTATGACGTTTCTGGCGCAGGAGACACCGTTCTGGCCACTGTTGCCGGCGTGCTGTCAGCCGGCCAGGATATTGATACAGCCGTTGTTATTGCGACCGTTGCCGCATCCATTGCGGTGAGCAAACTGGGTACGACTGTTGTCTCCAATGTCGAACTCAGCCATGAGCTGATGGAGGACATCACTGATACGGGTATGGTTGCCTCCCTGTCCCATGCGCGGCGCATGATGCAGAAATGGCACCAGCATGGCGCGTCTGTCGTATTCACCAATGGCTGTTTTGATCTGCTGCATCCTGGTCATATTTCGCTTCTGCGTGCCGCCGCGCAGAAAGGTGACAAGCTGGTTGTCGGCATCAATAGTGACGCCTCTGTAAAGCGACTCAAGGGACCGACGCGCCCTGTTCAGAACGAGCAGGCGCGGGCCATTGTGATTGGGGCCCTGCGCGAAGTGGATATGGTGGTGATCTTTGGTGAAGACACGCCGCTTGAACTCATTACAGCGCTGAAACCCGATGTGCTCGTTAAGGGCGCAGACTATACGGAAGACGCTGTTGTTGGCGGCGATGTGGTTAAAGCCGCAGGCGGACGGGTGGAACTGGTCGACCTGGTGGAAGGATGTTCCACCAGCAATCTGGTCAAAAAAATGACCCAACCGCAGGACGTCTCCGTAAAGAGCAAAGGGGGCGAAAAATGAGTCAGGCGACAGCTCAAAAACAGGGCGTCCTCCCCGAGACAGTACCAGGCGGTCCATGGGCAGACTGGATGGTGCAAAAAGCACTCCCCTTGTGGAGCTGCGCTGGATACGACCGTACCCGACACCTGTATCATGAGCGTCTGACGTTCGACGCAACCCCCATTGCCATGCCGGACCTGCGCCTGATGGTGCAGGCCAGACAGATTGCGACCTTTTGCCGCGCGTCTCTGGATGGTGTTTTTGATGCTTCGGAAGAGGCCCTGTCCTGTCTGTCTGAAGTGCAGAAGCGTTATTGGCGCAGTGATGACCAGCCCGGCTGGGTCTTTGCGCTGGGTCCGGAAGGACGACCCTCCAAGACAACACGCGATCTTTATGCGCATGCCTTTATTCTGTTCGCCTATGCCTGGGCCTACCGCCTGAGTGGGGATAAGACGCTCCTGAAGGTCGTAAATGCTACCATTGCCGAAATAGAAAGCATTTTTCAGGCCCCGAGCGGTGGTTTTCTCGATGCGGTCCCGACACCGGACAAGATCCGGCGGCAGAACCCCCATATGCATCTGCTGGAAGCCTATCTGGTCCTTTTCGAAGTGACCGCAGACCAGTTCTATATGGACAAGGCCCAGCAGTTGATCACCCTGGCGCAGGACAAGCTTATCTGCCAGCGTTCCGGGATGCTGCTGGAGTTTTTCGGCCCGGACTGGACCCCTTGTGAAGCCTTTGGATCCAATGCCGTAGAGCCGGGGCATCTGTTTGAGTGGTCCTGGCTGCTGGGCGAAGCGGTCCGCCTGAATCCCGCAGCGGCCCATAATAAAGACCTGCGCATTTCGGCGACGCGTCTGTTTGCCACGGGTACGCAGTATGGCATCGCAAATGATGTGGTCTATGACGGGATAACCGATAACGGTACCGTCACGCACACCAGTACGCGCATCTGGCCCCAGACGGAACTGATTCGTCTCCTTGCCTGCCGCAACAAACCGTCAGCAGGAAACATTTCCAACGCAGTAGAAATCAACCTGTTGAATGCAATAACGCGCAATTTCTTTGCATCTTATGCTCCTGATTCACTTCAGGGCGGCTGGGTTGATCGCCGTAATGGGTCCGGTGAAGCGACTGTGGATCATATGCCAGCCAGTTCCCTTTACCATATTTATGGTGCTATCAGGGAATTCTTCAGACCGTCCCGGTTATAAACAGTCCAGTTTCCTTAAGGAAAATTAGGATATTGAATGATATTTTCATCGAGACTGAAAAGGATAATCAAAAAAATACGCAACTTTCATAGAGAGAAAGGGTCTTTCTCTCTCACGTTTGCCTATATTTTTAAAATTTTCTCTAAAAAAAGCACTCTGCTCGCACAGCATCTTCACGGTTCACGTCATATTTTCCAGCTTACTTACAGAAACGACAAGAAGCAGCGGCGCATAGCCGCGCACAGGCAGGGTAAACCTGTTCTGGCAATGCTCGTGACGGGCGGGGTCGGTGACCTTCTGGTCATGGCGCGTTTTATCCGGGACCTCCAGAAAGAAGCAGGGGATTTCCTGTTTGATGTTTTCTGTGCCCATCCTGAGATCGCACAGTGGATTTTTGCTGATGTGCCCGGTTATCTCAATACCGAGTTCGATACAGCTCTTCGTCTTGGCAGGCTTCATGCTTTTTATGATGCCGAGTTCCATCTGAGTCAGGGTGTCCAAATAACGAGGCAGGACCGCAAGTCTTCTGTATTAAAGCAGGGCAATTTTCCTAAAATATTTCAGAATATCAACCATGCGGCGCAGAACCTGCATTTATACATTAATAACCAGCCCTTTCTTGATAACGGTCTGGGGCGCGTCGCTGTCTATTCCAATGCCTCCCGTCGTGATTTTTTGCACCATATGGCAGGCATCCCCTATGGGGGCGATCAACTCGATGTCTCCTACAGTACCAGTGTTCTGGAGCGACTTGATCTGGCGGGTCAGCCCTGGATTACGGTTCATAATGGATTCGACACCAACTTTGTTGTTGAGGGCGAGCGCGCAACCAAGTGTTACCCCCATTTTGATGCCGTTCTGGCCAGTATAAAGCGTGCTAAGCCCGATATTCTGATCATTCAGATCGGCACTTCCAGCAGCACCACCCTCTCGAATGTCGATCTGGACCTGATTTCACAGACCACGTTGCAGGAAGCTGCAGCTTTGTTGCGGGGCAGCATGCTGCATCTGGATAATGAAAGCGGTCTGGTCCATCTCTCCGCATGTCTTGGCACGCGCAGCGTCGTTGTGTTTGGCCCGACACCGTCTGATTATTTTGGTTATCCGTCCAATACCAATATCGACCCTACTTTCTGCGGGGGATGTTGGTGGATCAATGAACTCTGGATGGATCGCTGCCCCAGACAATTTGCATCCGCAGAATGTCTGAACACCATTGATCCGGAGCATATTGCACAGTCTTTTCTGCAAACCTTGGGTCTCAGCCCCGCTGAATGAAAGACCTGATGCGGAGCTGAATTAACGTCCGAGAAGTAAAGCGAGGAGCGCGCGTCGCCGGTCTTCGCTGGCGAGGGCCTGAATGAGTCTGGCCCTGAAGCCTGCGCGGTCGGAGCGGTTCCGTGGCGGGGTCGCCGCAAGATAGCGGGCGATCCAGTCGGGACTGAAGAAAGTGGGATCTGGAATTTCCTGCCGCCACAGATGAGTGGCAGTGATGCCGCTCGGGTTATCACGCAGAAGCTCGGTCTTGATGAAGGGGGCATGCCCGGATCGCAGGACTGCACGCCAGTCCGTATGCATGGGATTGAGCGCCAGAAGGCGGGCAAGACCGCGAGGGTTGCTCCAGGCGGCTCCCGAGGACAGTCCGGCCGCCTTGATGGCCAGACCGAGGCCAAGCTCGCCATGCAGCACGATCTCGTCCTTACTCATTTCGCTGAACGGCTGATTGAAAATGCGCTGGATTGCCGGATGGTCGAGCGCCTCTCGGGTCATGCACAAAAACCAGGATTGCAGATGAGGTACGACAGCTTCCGAGCGGACCATGCCCCAGATCTGAAAATTCTGTTCCCGCATGCGCGCCACGATGGGACCAAGTGGCAGGAGTGGGCCAAAAACACTGTCATTGGCAAAGAGGATCTCGCTCGCGTCCCTGTCACATTCGCGGGACAGCAGGAACTGCCATGCTCCGAAGTCCAGTCCGATATTGGGGCGTGCGTGGACCCTCACAGGGATGGGGGACGGGCCACCTGAAAGATCGTCTTGTAGCGACCGGGCTTGCGTCTCGGACAGTCCAGAGGCCGCAATATGAATTATGAACCCGCAGGACGCAATCTGGTTGAGCAAATGGCGGGTATGAGGGGGGAGGCCCACTTCCGTGCTGTAATACGCAAACAGACAGACAGAGGCTGACACGGACCGTCCTGTTGAAGAAAGAAACGTTAAATTCATGATATACGGTTGTTTCTGGGGCGGTTCTATAGGAAATAATATGACATTCTGAAGAGACAGACAATCCGCCCTTCAGTTCGCATTAGCGGCATTTCTGTACCGGCAAGATGCGATCTGCACTGAGTAAATCCGGAGTTTTATTCATGAGCAAAGCTTTTCTTGCCGCAGTTCTGCAAGATTCCATGAACTGCACGGGAGTTGTTGCCCAACGCGCCGTCAACGACATGATCGAAGCGATTATCGAGGAGCTTCGCGAAGAAGGAGGCTTCACTCTGCCGTCCTTCGGAACATTCACGGTTTGTGAAACCAAGGCACGACAAGCCGTCAATCCGCGAACGGGCGAGCCTGTCGATGTTTCAGCTGGTCGAACCGTAAGGTTCAAAGCCAGTCCCGGACTGAAGCAGGTGATCTGAAAAGGTTATGATCGCTGCGAAGTTGAAAAAACCCACTCTCGCAGCGATCGCAGGGAATTATCAAAGAATAGACATGATCTGTATGCCGAGAAGAGATTTTAATTTCATTTTATCGTCTCTATCGAACGTAGAAGACTTTAGAATAAATTCTTCGTACGAGAAATTTCCTGCTGAATTCAGCATATAATATATCATATCTGATGCTGAATATTCATTCTCTCCGAAAAACTCGAGATTGGTTACTTTTTCTCCAAGATAAAAGTTCTCCCATTCTGAAACGGTTTCCCGTGAAAATTCCACGCTCCCGCCATGAGATAAAGGAATACAGGTGAGGTATTTCTTGGTCTTCTGTGATTTTATGGCAATGGATCCATCCGCGTCATCGGGCTCTATTTCAAACTCAAAGCAGTAATTGGTTTGGGCTGAGTGATTGATATGAAAGCGTACGTTCGAAGAATAGACGGAGGGATTCCGGAACAGCCAGATTTTTTCATTTCCGTAGGGGAGTGCAACCAGGATTTTTTCAAACCCTTCTCCTTGGAAAAGATGGCCGTCAACATTGTTCAGGGAAAGATATTCGCCGTGAGAATTTTTGAGATGGAATACATCTACTTTTCTCTTGGGAGAAAGGCCATTTTCAGTATTTAGTGAAGCATTTCCTTTATTTAGGAAGTTTTTCAGGGAATACTGGAAGATAGATTTTTTGATATTTTCGTAAACGGCATTTGCTGCATCGATGCGGCTCTGATCCTGAGGATCATAGACATCATTACGATCAAAATGAGACCAGTAGACCGTACTATTTGAAAGGTCGGAGCCTAGACGTCTTTTGATTCGGTCTATGAAATGCTCCATGGAACGGCAGATATAGTGGTTAATTCTGGCGCCTTCCCACAGAATGTTTTTTGTCGCACCGGGGCGCCATTCTACGGGCTGTCCAACAGCGTCCGCATACCTGCCATAGGACAGGTTATATTTATGCGGGTTTTCATAAGAAAAATTAACCGCTTCTGGTCTTACCAGGCTTTTTACGAGTGTATTATCGTTAAGTTCCGGCGTCGATCTGTAGTTGAAGACCTGATAAGTTGGAACCTTGTCTTTTAATACCCGGCTTGAGCTTCCATATATGCACCAGCTCAGCGCAATTGCTGTATCTTCTGCACTGAATTTATTCAGGAAATCGTTTATTTTTTCTGTTCCATCGATGCGTACATATTCATCGCCATCCAGAAGAGCGATCCATTCGTAATGATCAATGGATTTTTTGATCGCATCGAAATAGCTGTCTCTTTGCCTGTAGTAGAAATTCCCTTCAAGGAGGGATGTTCTGACAACTTCGACGTTGTAAGTACCTTCGCAGGCCTTCAGTATTTCGTAAGTTCCGTCTGTGGAGTGGTCGTCGTATACAAATATTTTATCGAAACCCAAGGAGATATGCCATGACAGCCATGCCATGATGTCATGCGCTTCGTCTTTTACGAAAAGAGCTATTGCGGATTTTTCTTTTTGCACGACGAAGACCCTGGTTGATGTCGGAACTATGTCCTACCAGAATACATCCTTGACCAGAATTAGCCAAATCAGTTGACCCGGATTGTGCGTAAATACGTCTGGATTGCTGACAGGAGCTATTGGGAGATTTTTTCGTGCCTGAAGATGTGGCTGGGGTGGGAGGATTCGAACCTCCGCATGGCGGAATCAAAATCCGCTGCCTTACCGCTTGGCTACACCCCAATCGCAGCGCTCCTTGAGAGCGCGTGCTTTCGGCCTTCTAGTCTGAACCGGAGGGCTTCGTAAAGTGCGAAGTCAGGATTCCAGTTCGAGATCGTGATCGGGCAGACCCGTATTGTTCAGGGCCTCGTTCATTTTGCGTCGGGCCGACGGCTTGAGAATCCCGTAGCGCTCGGCCCGGTCCAGCGCAGTATCGAGTGCCGCCATGGTGGCGGCGAGATCAGGGCTTTCATCCTTTTCCCAGGCCCGCATGGCGTGAGTCCAGACGGCCGCCAGAGCATTGATACGCAGCACGCCCCCGAAACCCGCACAGTCGATCCCTGCGGCTTCGGCCAGCCATTTCATGGAATCAAGAGTTGTGCCCGCCAGAAATGCAGCCAGCGCCGGGTCATAGGGAACGGCCTGAAAGACTGCGCGCACGCCTTCACGATATTCCTGAAAGATATCGAAGCGACGCATGATCAGGTCGAAGAGATATTCGCGCAGCGTCCCGCCATCACCATCGTCGCGCAGGGCGCTGGCATCAGCCAGACGTCCGAGCTGGAGCAGCAGAAGAGCCTTGACCGGGTAGCGTTTGCGGACCGTTTCAACGGGAAGATCCGCTTCGCGTGCGGCATCCACGAGGGAGAAGCGGTGCCAACCTTCGCTTGCGGCGAGTGACAGGGCGGACTGGAGGAGGGCGGCGTCGAAGGCTTCCTGCGCCATATCCGGCGGACCGCTCAGCGCCATGTCATCGGAATCAAAGGGGTCCTGCCGTCCGTCCATACGGGTCTCCTGTCGAAAGCTTCTGGTTCATGGTGGGAGCATTGCGGTCAGCCGACAAGCTCTCTCCCATAAAGAAACCGTCAGCCAGCGAGTTCGTCGGCCCGTTTTGCCGCAGCGTCAATAGCTTTTGGAACAGTCTCTGGCCACGCATCGGGTTTCATGAGGATGGCCAGAGCCGCGGCTGTGGTGCCGTTGGGGCTGGTGACGGCCTTGCGAAGGTCTTCCGCACTGTCGGGTAGATCATCGAGCATCCGCCCGGCGCCGTAAACCGTCCCACGTGCCAGCCGACGGGCGATCTGCGGGGACAGACCATGTGCCTGACCGGCTTTCTCCAGAAGTTCGGCAAGCAGGAAAACATAGGCGGGACCGGAGCCGGAGATGGCGGTGACCACCGAAAGATCGTCTTCGTTTTCGACGGGCACGACATCCCCAACCGCAAAAAGCAGGTCATGACAGATGGATTTCTGTTCTGGCGTGGTCGCCTTCGGGGCGTAGAGGCCGCTGATGCCCGCTCCCACGGCAGAGGGCGTATTGGGCATGGCACGCAGGACGGGAATGTCCGCGCCAGCCCGTCGCGCGGCTTCCGACAGGGCGTCGCAGGTACGACCGGCCATGACGGAGAGAATGGCGGCGCTGTTCATGCGCGAACCCAAGGCCTTGCCGATCGCATCAATTACGATTTCGGCGACGGCGGGCTTGACGGCAAGGACGATGATGTCCGGCTGGAAATCGGCAGGGATCTCGGCGGCCGTCCGCACGATGGTGATGGTGTCGTCCGAGCCGGTGCGGTGTCGGTCAAGGACGACAAGTCGTGGAGGTGTGGGGGAGGCGAGCCACCCGTCGAGCAGCGCGCCTCCCATCTTGCCGCAGCCTGCAAGAAGGATTGAAGGGACGGAAGGCACAGTCACGCGTCTCCCACGCAGTCGAGCATGGCGGCGTCTATGGCGTCCTGCGGTGATTTTCCGCCCCAGAGTGCGAACTGGAAGGCGGGATAGAACCGCTCACATTCGGACATGGCGATATCCACGAGGTCTTCCATGCTTTCACCCGGAAGGGTCTGCACGCCACGCAGCAGCAGCGTATGTCGGTAGGAGGGGGTGCCGGTATCGGGATCGACGGCGAAATGGCCGATCCACAGCCGGTTATTGGCCAGGGAGACAAGTTCATGGACCGCCGGACGGCGCTTGGCGGGCGAGCGCAGGTCCAGAATGCAGTTCAGATGCAGGGCCGAGAGTTCGTCGGACCATGTGAAATACAGCGAATAGTCGCACCACTGTCCGGGGGCCTGTGCGGCCATTTCGGACGGGCCGAGACGTTCGAACTCCCATTCATAAAGGCCCATGACCTGTTCCATCAGGTCGAGCGGATGGGATTCTGTTTCCGTGGTGAGTGAGGTGCTCAGGGCAGGCATGGCGGGTCTCCCAAGGCCGTGGAGCCTGGCACCGGCCTGGCGCCGGTGCGGCGCTCCAGATGTCTGCGGCCGGAAGAGGAAAATCCTCCCCCGGCATCAATCACGTTATGGGCCCTTTGCGCTGTGCGCAAGCATTACGCGTTGCAAACGTCACACAGGCCCCGGTGACTGTTGCAGATCAGCCCTGCGGACCGCCTTTTTCTTCGGTCGCGAGTTCCTCGACAGCGGCGAGACGCGATTCGATTTCGGCCAGACGCTGTTCGGTGGCGTCCTGTGCCATGCGGGCGCGGGTGGCCATTTCCTGAACGGCGTCGAATTCGTCACGGCGTACGAGATCAAGGCTGTTGAGGATTTCGTCAACGCGGGTGCGGACGATGGCGTGAAGTTCTTCGCGGGCGCCGGTCACGGCGGAAAAGGCGTTACCGGCAAGGCCTGCAAGGTCGTCGAAAAAGCGGGGTCTGTCAGCCATGATGATGTTCCTGCTGTTCTGCGGCGTGTCATGTCGGGCGCGTCGCTTGGATCGTTATCGGGGACAGACTATACAGGAAGGATGATTATCGTCACCGGCGGGGCCGGATTCATTGGTTCATGCCTTCATGCAGCCCTGCGTCGCCGGGGCTTGCGGACAGTCGTGGTCGACCGGCTCAGGGACGGGGTGAAGTGGCGCAACCTGGCGTCCCACGCGCCGGACCGCATCATCACGCCTGACGCGCTTGAGGGTTTCCTCGCATCGGAGCCGGATGTCGAAGCCGTGTTCCATATGGGCGCCATCAGCGCCACTACGGCACGCGATGGCGATCTGGTCTGGTCGAGCAACGTGGATCTGTCGCAGACGCTGTGGCGCTGGTGCGCAGCGCGGGGCGTGCGGATGATTTACGCGTCTTCGGCTGCGACCTATGGCGCCGCGGACCGTCCGGAGATGTTCCGTGACGGGCTGGAAGGGATCGACGCCCTGCATCCGCTGAACCTGTATGGCTGGTCCAAGCAGGCATTCGATCTGTGGGTAAAGCGCGAAATCGAAGCTGGTGCGCCGGTGCCCCCGCAATGGGCGGGGCTCAAGTTCTTCAATGTCTACGGGCCGAACGAATACCACAAGGGATCGATGATCTCCGTGGTGAAGGTCAAGTATGACGAGGTCGTGCAGGATCGCGCGGCGCGCCTGTTCCGTTCGGATGTGCCGGGGCTTGCCGACGGGCAGCAGCAGCGGGACTTCATCTGGGTCGGGGACGTGGTGAACGTCATGCTCTGGCTGTTCGATCATCCGGACGTCAGCGGGCTGTTCAACTGCGGAACTGGCGTGGCGCGGAGCTATCTCGATCTGGCGCATGCGGTGTGCGATGCGACGAAGCGGGCGCGGGATGTCGAGTTCGTCGACATGCCGGAGAAACTGCGCGGGCAGTACCAGTCCTTCACCTGTGCGGATATGAGCCGCCTGCGCGCTGCGGGCTATGATGCGCCGTTTACGTCTCTTGAAGACGGAATCGGGCAGTATGTGCGCGACTACCTTTCCCGGCCCCAACCCAATCTCTGAGAGCCGCTGTTTTGAGCCATCCCCTGATCTTTCCGGACTTTGACCCGGTTGCCTTTCATATCGGTCCGCTGTCGGTGCGCTGGTATGCGCTCGCCTATATGGTGTCTTTCATCATCGCCCTGCCGATCGCCAAACGGCTGAACCGTCTGGCACCAGAAGTGGCGACGAAAGAACAGGTCGAAGACTTCATGTCTTTTGCCGTTTTTGGCGTAATTCTGGGGGGGCGTCTGGGCTATGTGCTTTTTTACCGTCCGCTGGATTATTTCGCTCATCCAATACAGATTTTCAGGGTCTGGGATGGCGGGATGTCATTCCACGGCGGTGCGCTGGGCGTCATTCTGGCGCTGGCCTATTTCAGCTGGAAGAACCGTCTGAGCTTTCTGGCCTTTGCGGACCGGATCGTGCCGGTCGTGCCGATCGGGCTTGGACTCGGGCGTTGTGCAAATTTCGTGAATGGCGAACTCTGGGGGCGTCCGGCGTCTCCGGATCTGCCCTGGGCGATGATCTTCCCGACGGGCGGTCCGATTCCCCGCCATCCGTCCGAGCTTTACGAAGCCCTGACAGAGGGTGTGCTTCTGCTGTGCGTCATGCTGTTTGCAGCCAGCCGTCCGGCAGCGCGTGAGCGGTTCGGGTTCCTCTCGGGGCTGTTCCTGTTCGGCTATGCCTGCGCCCGGAGTTTCTGCGAGTTCTTCCGTCAGCCGGATGCCAATATCGGCTTCCTGTCCGGCGGCACGACGATGGGGCAGTTGCTGTGCATTCCCATGGCACTCGCCGGGATCGGCCTGATGGTTTACGCGATGCGCCGCCCGGCCCAGCTGTCGGCGCAGGTTTCAGCACATGTCTGAGGCGGTGCTGACGGGATCGGTTCTCAAGGTGCCGCATGGATTTTTCACGAGGCTCGGGGGCGTCTCGCCGGCTCCATATGACAGCCTGAACTGTTCACTGTCCTCACAGGATGACCCGGCGAATATCGCCGAGAACCGCGCCCGGGTGGCGCGGGCGATCGGGGTGGAACCGGAGCATCTGCTGGGCCTGAAACAGACGCATAGCGACATCACCGTGCCCGTGACGGTTGAAACGCCGCTCTGGGTGGCCGGGACAGGGCAGGCAGGCGATGCGCTGGTAACAGACCGCCCGGAGATTGGCGTGGGCGTTATTACGGCGGATTGCGGTCCCGTGCTGCTGTCGTCCGATGACGGGCGAATTGTCGGGGCGTCCCATGCGGGCTGGCGCGGAGCGGTCGGCGGGATTCTGGAATCCGTGGTCGCGCAGATGGTCGCGCTGGGTGCGACGGGGATCAGCGCCGTTGTCGGGCCATGCATTTCACCGACGAGCTATGAAGTCGGCCCGGACATGCGCGATGCGGTTCTGGGTCAGAGCGCAGCGGGAGAGAGCTTTTTCCGTTCAGCGCCGCGCGAAGGGCATTTCCTGTTCGATCTGCCGGGCTATTGCGCTTCCCGGCTGGAACAGGCCGGGGTCCGCACCGTGCAGATCCTCGGCGTCGACACCCTGACGGACCCCCGGTTCTTCAGCCACCGCCGCCGCACACTCGCAGGCGGCGGCCATATCGGGCATCAGATCTCGGCAATCCGCCCGCTGGCCTCCTCGCTGGGCTGAGGACGGCGAAGGCCGGATTTTTCGAGCAGCCACCGATCGGCGGGGCGTGAAAGAAAGCGGTCCACCAGGGCGCCGAGGCAGAAGGACAGGCCGAGGGTCGGGATGAACCAGACCCAGCCGAGCGTCCAGTTTCCTCCGGTGGCCCTGAACAGATGGACCATCGGCATGACGACGAACATGTGGCTGAGATAGATTTCATAGCTCAGCCGCCCCCAGTGACGGGGCCATGCCAGAAACCGGCTTGCGGTGGCTTTTCCCCACCCGTTGTAAAAAGCGAGGAGCAGCGCCGCGCAGGAGGCTGTGAGGAACAGAAACGCGCCATAGCCAAGGGTTGCCCACAGGATAGGCGTGTCTATCAGCGAGAAGCCCATTCCAAAGGCTCCGATCCAGCCGAGCCAGGGCGTGAGCCTCGCGTAAAGGGCCGGTGTCAGCCGGTGCGCCAGCAGGGCTGCACAAACGCCCATGGCAATGGCCGACATACCCGGCCCATAGGCTTCGTCCTGCCAGATCTCCGATGCGTTCCGGATCTGCCATTCCGCGAAAGGGATGGAGAGGGCGAGCAGCGCAAAGACGAGAGCGAGCAGTCCGGAGCCGATCACTTTCGGGATGCGCCCGCTCAGAAAGCAGAGGACCGGGAAGGCCACATAAAACAGCTCCTCGACCGAAAGGGACCACAGCACGTCCCAGTTGGCGGGAAGATAGTTCGTCCGGGCTTCGTACAGGTTCAGATGCATGAACAATGCCGCGAAGAGGGCGCCGGGCAGGGTCTGATTGTCGTGGTGGAACAGGAAGTCCGGTACGCCTGCAAGGTTGAGAACCGCGAGAACCCCGAGCAGCACCAGCAGACAGGGCAGGATGCGACAGGCCCGACGCGCCGAGAAGGCGAAGACATTGATGCCGCCCGGACTGCCCCAGCGCCGCAGTGTGTGATCGGTGATCAGAAAGCCTGAAATCACGAAGAAAATCTTCACCCCCGTTGGCCCGTCCCAGGTCAGGGCCTTCAGCAGGCGAGCGGGGAAGATGGCGGCAAGACCGGTCTGCATCAGGGGGATGCGCAGGGCGAGGTGATGGATGACGACGAGAATGATCGACAGCCCTCTGAGCAGGTCGATTCCCGGATTGCGTTGCGCGCCTGTCGTTGTCTGCACCCTGTAAATCCCATCCTGCAAAAGCGGAACGCTTCTGTAATGGAAATCAGGCATCATTCCGTTCGGAATGCGGCGCGGGTGAGGGCAGGTCTGAAAAAGGGCCGGAAGAGTATCTCCGGCCCTTTTTGGTCTCAGACAGCGTGGGTTCTGGCTTCCCGGTCCCAGAAGCGCAGACTGCGACATGTCGTGATGAAGCTCTGCAAGTCGGCAGGATCTTTAACGGCGACGATGCCCTCATCCATGTCTTCCGGCGTTATGCCGCCCTTTGCGAGCAGAGGTTTGGCGTCCGGGCCGTAGCCGATGAACTTCGCATGGGCGAAGGCGTCAGCCACGAAGTCCCGCGCGGTGGCCTCGCCGGTCAGGAGCTTCGCCCCGGCTGCGGACGGCAGCAGGACGACCGCATCGTACAGGACCGAAGGTGCGCCAACGATCTTCTGACCCGCCGGGACAAGCTTGCCATCCGTGGTCTTCACGCCACCAACAGCGGGCGCGACCAGTTCGACATTTGTGCCTTCTGCTTCCGCAGCTTTCATCAGGGCGGCGAGCAGCTCCGCATCCGTCCCGTCGGTGACAAGAACACCCAGCTTGCGGCCCTTGAAGGTTTTCGGGCCGTTCTTGAGAATGCTGAGCGGGTGCGAACCGGCCAGACCACTCAGCGGCGTGCGGGCAGCCGGGGCAGGCGTTGGCATCTTTTCCAGACGCAGGCCTTCAGCCACCCCCTTGGCGAGCTTCTCATCCACATTCAGCAGATGGGCGACAACACGGGCACGAATGGCCGGGGTGAGGCACTTGCTGAGCTCGAACACGAAGGCGTTCTTGATATGCGTCTGCTCGGTCGGGGTCTGGCTGGCGTAGAACTGCCGGGCCTGACTGTAATGATCGGCGAACAGTTCCCCGCGCTCGCGGGTTTTGCGACCGTTCAGCTCTTCCGCATAGGGCTTGTAGCCGGTCTGCGGGTTTTCACGCGGCCCCATGCCCCAGGAGTTGGGCTCGTAATTTGCACGCCCTTTCGGGTTGTGCATGGCCATGTGGCCGTCCTGCTGGAAGTTATGGAACGGGCATTTCGGCGCGTTTATGGGGATATGCGTGAAGTTCGGCCCGCCGAGGCGCTTCGTCTGGGTGTCCAGATACGAGAAGTTCCGGCCCTGCAGGAGCGGATCGTTGGTAAAGGCAATGCCCGGCACGACGTTCTGGGTGCAGAACGCGACCTGCTCGGTCTCGGCGAAGAAGTTGTCCACCGTGCGGTTCAGCACCAGACGGCCGATGCGGCGGACGGGAACGAGTTCTTCCGGGATCAGCTTGGTCGCATCCAGAATGTCGAAGTCGAACTTGTCGGCGAAATCGTCATCGAAGAGCTGTACGCCAAGTTCCCATTCCGGGAAATCGCCGGAATTGATGGACTCCCAAAGGTCACGGCGATGGAAATCCGGATCGGCGCCGTTGATCTTGACGGCTTCGTTCCACACGACGGACTGCAAACCCTGCTTCGGCTTCCAGTGGAACTTCACATAGGTGGATTTCCCCTCGGCGTTGACGAGGCGGAAGGTATGGACGCCAAAACCCTCCATGAAGCGGAAGGAACGCGGAATCGCGCGGTCGGACATGATCCACATGAGCATGTGGACGGTTTCGGGGGAGAGGGATGCGAAGTCCCAGAAATTGTCATGGGCGGACTGGGCCTGCGGAAAGCCGCTGTCCGGCTCTTCCTTCACGGCATGCACCATGTCCGGGAACTTGATGGCGTCCTGAATGAAGAAGACGGGCATGTTGTTGCCGACAAGGTCCCAGTTGCCTTCTTCGGTATAGAGCTTCACGGCGAAACCGCGCACATCACGGGCCAGATCGAACGAGCCCCGGCCGCCGGCAACAGTCGAAAAGCGCACGAAAGCAGGGACGCGCTTGCCGATTTTCCCCAGAACGCTGGCAGTTGTGTAATCGGCGAGGGAATCCGTCAGCTCGAAGAAACCATGCGCGCCATAGCCTCGCGCATGGACCACACGTTCGGGGATGCGCTCGTGATCAAAATGGAAGATCTTCTCGCGGAAGTGGAAGTCTTCCAGAAGGGCCGGGCCGCGCGCACCGGCTTTCTCGGTGTTCTGATCGTCCGAGACAGGGACGCCCTGCTGGGTGGTCAGGGTCGGGGTGTCACCGGCGGCGACCTGATGGGTGGTGCCCTGGGGGCCTCGCTCGAAAGGTTGATCGGCGATGGTGACGGTCGTACGTTTGTCCGTGCTCATGAAATGCGCCTCTGCCTGTGGGCCCGCAAATACGGGGCTTGAGGAAGTCTGGATGACGAAGTTGCCTCTCCCACCGGAAAGGCCGTGTCCCTAACAAAGCGCTGTCAGGGGCAAGTGTTCCTGAAATAAATCCGGGAAATTTTCTGAACCTGTCAGGAAGACGGGCCGTTAGGACAGCACCTCACGTCCCATGACGACACAGGAGTGTTTCCATGCCTGCTGATCCGCGCACCTGCTATCCGCGCCCGCCTTTCAAAGGCCAGACGCAGAAATTCCCTGGCCTTTCGGAAAAGATGGTCCCGAAGCCCGATTATGGCGAGGAGACCTATAAGGGCTCCGGAAAGCTGGCGGGGCTGGCGGCGCTGATCACAGGCGGTGATTCCGGGATCGGGCGGGCGGCCGCTCTGGCATTTGCCCGGGAAGGAGCGGATGTCGCGATCTCCTATCTGGAGACGGAAACGGATGATGCGCGCGAGATCGCAGCCCAGATCGAGGCCGAAGGCCGGTCATGCCTGCTGCTGCCGGGCGATATCCGTGAAGCCGCGCATTGCCGGGAGATGATCCGCAAGACCGTCGAAGCGTTCGGCAAGCTGGATATTCTGGTGAACAACGCGGCCTTCCAGAAAGCACGCGCAAAGCTGGAAGAAATCTCCGACGAGGAATGGAAGCGCCATTTTTCCACAAACACAGATGCGCTGTTCCATCTGACCAAGGCCGCCCTGCCGCATCTTCAGGCCGGGGCTTCCATCATCAATACGTCCTCGGTCAATCTCAAGACGGCTCCGGAACTGCTGGTGCCGTATTCCATGACAAAGGCGGCGATTGCGAATTTCACGTCCAGCATGGCGCAGCAGCTCGCCGGGCGGGGAATCCGCGTTAATGCCGTGATGCCCGGCCCGATCTGGACGCCGTTCATCGCAACCGGCATGCCCGAGGAAGAACAGGAACATCTGGGCTCGGATGTGCCGCTGGGCCGTCCGGGGCAGCCAGCCGAACTGGCAGGCGCTTATGTCTATTTCGCCGATCCGCTCAACAGCTACACCACCGGCGCGCTTCTGGCGGTCAATGGTGGCGTACCGATGATCTGAAGCGGACTTCCCGAAGTCAGGTCTGCGCGAACGCCTGCTCGTCATCGAGCGGGCGTTTTTCCGTTCTGGGGCCGAAGATGAGCGTAACGGCGGCACCCGACAGCAGAATCAGGGTGGTCAGACCAAAAACGCCGGGGAAACCGGCAAGCGGATAGAGCCAGCCGATCAACACGGGGGAGGCAATGGCCCCCAGACGCGCAATGGCGGAGGCCAGCCCCATGCCCCGGGCGCGCAGGGCCGTTGGGAAAAGCTCGGGCGTATAGGCGTAAATGCCGCCGAAAGTGCCGTTCATGAAAAAGGACAGTAAGATCCCGAAGATCAGGACTTCAGTGGGCGTCTGGCTCGCGGCCATGCCAATGGCGCTGAGAGCACCCGCAACCATGAACAGCGCCACCGTCCCCCGCCGTCCCAGCCGATCGGTGAGGAGCGCGGCCGAAGCATAGCCGGGAAGCTGCGCGAAATAGATCGAAATGGCGTAGCCGAAGCTGCGGGTGACGGTCATGCCACGCTCGATCATCAGGGTCGGGATCCACGTGAAGAACGCGTAAAAGCTGAAGGTGATGGCGAGCCACATGGCCCAGCTCATGAACGTGGAGCGGTGCAGACCGGGCGCGAACAGATCCCGGACCGGACGCAGGGAAGGCGCGCCACGGTCGGTCGTGGTGGTGAGACCCACTGCAAGACCCGCGCTTTCCTCGATGTCACCGACAATGCGGCAGGCCTCGGCCGTGTGCCCGCGCTCATCGAGCCAGCGCGGGGATTCGGGCAAAGCGCGCCGCCACCACAGCAGCATCAGGACCGGAAAGCCCGTCAGTGCCAGCGCCCACCGCCAGCCATCCGCCATGGCGGGGACGAGCATGAAGCCAAGGATGGCCGCCGTCACATAACCAAAGGAATAGAACCCTGTGAGGGCAGCGGTGAACGCGCCCCGATACCGGGCGGCGACGAACTCGCTGAGATAGGGTGCGATGATCGTGGCTTCAGCCCCCGCCCCGATACCCGACAGGAGGCGACACAGGAAAAACCCGGTGAAGGAAGACGATCCCGCCGAAAGCAGGGAACCGATGGCATAAATGGCCAGCGCGCTCATCATGACGCGCCGCCGCCCCGAGCGGTCTCCCCACCAGCCCGACAGCAGCGCACCGAGCCCGTAGCCGAGATAGGTCGCACTTCCCAGCAGACCCAGCGCCGGACCATCGAGGTGCCACTGGCTTTTGAGCATCGGGAGCGCAAAGGCGACAATCGCGGAATCGAGGCCGTCAAACGTGTAGCCCA
Source organism: uncultured Gluconobacter sp. (assembly GCA_937880175.1). Taxonomy (GTDB): domain Bacteria; phylum Pseudomonadota; class Alphaproteobacteria; order Acetobacterales; family Acetobacteraceae; genus Gluconobacter. The sequence continues at coordinate 625 of CALFLO010000035.1, read as the reverse complement.
GCCCGCCGAGGAACAGCAGTTTCCAGTGGAAGCGGGTAAAGGGCAGACATTCGATGCGGGCGGCGATGCTCATCGGGACGGGTTACTGCCGGAAACTGTGGAAATGAAACGCAAGCGTAGCGGTCCGCAATGGGGCTGGTCCAGAGGGGGCGAGTCCGAAAATGGTTGTATCGATGGCGGTTTTCCGCTACTCCGCGCCTCGCACAGGCACCCCTGGAGGTCTGTGTTGACGAAATTCAATACGCAGGAGCGTAACAGTGGCTAATTTGACGACACTTGCTGTCTCGACGCGCGCGAAGGCTGGTAAGGGGGCAGCGCGCGCAACGAGACGTGAGGGCCTCGTGCCGGCCGTAATTTACGGTGGCAAGGAAGAACCCTCCATTATCGCACTTGATCCGCGCGTGATCATGAAGGAACTGCATCGCGGTGGCTGGTCCTCGCGCGTGTACAACCTCGCTGCCGAAGGCGCAGAACAGGTTGCTGTCCTGATCCGTGACGTGCAGCTGCACCCGGTGACCGATGCCCCGATCCACGTGGATTTCCAGCGCGTTACGGCTGGAACGAAGATCCACGTTGAAATCTCCATCGCTTTCGTTGGCGAAGAGAAGTCCCCGGGCATCAAGCG
>CALFLO010000034.1 GCA_937880175.1 uncultured Gluconobacter sp. | reverse complement strand
ATCAGGCAGCAGCATATCTCTCACGCCTTAAAACAAAAACGCAACTGTAGTGCTAATTATCCCTCTTCAACAGCCGCCGTTCTGTTTGCCCCTCAAAGTGGCCATGCCGTTACGTTATCTCCCGCAAGCTACCGAAGTTACTCGCTGAGTGAATTGATGAGGTTCATTGCGATTTATCAAAAAAGAGACATCAGCGTGACCTGTCTGTTTTCGGAACGATGGGCTCTTCTGAAAAAGGACGGTTCAGGATGCCAAGCACGTCATCCGCAGCGTAAATCCGGTTTCGGGCGTAGCCAGTCCGCTCTCGCAGGATTCCAGTCTGACAAAGCTGGCTGATCGCCGTGTGGGCAGCGGGGGGTGAAATGGAGAGCAGGGTTCCAAGTCGTGGTGCCGTCACCACAGGATAGGCCGCAAGGATCTCAAGAGCCCGTAAGGCCGCTGATCCCTTCCGGAATGTACGACGTGTCAGCCATACGGCATGCAGGGTTCGGAGAGCTTCACGAGTGACGCACAGCTCCTGAACCGTTTGAACGATGGCGCTTGACATAAAACCAATCAGAGGGAGCCAAAGTAGCTTCTGCTGTGCCTGTTTGAGGGCCTCATAATAAGCCTGTTTGTGCAGCTCGATATACGGGGAAAGATAGAGCGGAACCTGTTTCTCGGCCGCCATCATCAAAGGTAGCAAGAGCCGACCCACGCGGCCATTTCCGTCCCGAAAAGGGTGAACGGCTTCGAAATGGGCGTGGGCTAATGCCATCCGGGTAATCAGGGACTGGGTCATCATCTGCATTCCGTCTTCCCGCATATAATCCAGGGTGTCTTCCAGAAAATGCGGGACTTCAGTCGGCGGAGGAGGATTGTAGACGGAATAGGCAATGTGCCCGTTGCCGCCGATCCAGACGACCTCCTGGCGGAAGTCTCCCGGAGTGTCCCGGTAGGCCGCATCATGCCCGAGCACACGACGATGCAGGTTCTGGATCAGATCGATCTGAAAGATCTGGCGGCCCTGTATGACTGCTGATGGCACAAAACGCTCGAGAGCCAGTGCGTAATCCCGAACCTGTCGTACGGCCTGTCCTTGTCCTGCTTCATCACCATCTTCGTCAGCTATAAGAAGCTCATCCAGAGTACTATGCGTTCCTTCCATTGCTGAACTGCTGACGGCTTCACGACGGCTGAGAATGCGACTGATCTGGTATGGATCCGGGAGGGAGCGGGCTATTTCTTCAACCTGTCCCAATGCCAGTTGGGCCTGGGAATGCAGTGCCGTAACTTCACCGAGAGGTATCCCTTTTTCTGGAAGGGGCAGGGGGAGAACCCCGTAGTGATGCTCATAAGGGGGAGGAAGACGGACCAAACGTTCACGGACACCTCCGGACAATTCGGTACGCCTCATGTTTTAAAACCTTTATCAGAAAGCAAAGAACGATAGTCTTATTAAAGGTTACTATAATAACATTTCAATGGTTTTCTTTTTAAGGGGCGGTCGTAACGGTTTGCTGAATCCGGATGTGATCAAGATCTCTCCTGGCTGACAAACCCTGCTTCAAGACGTCAAAGCCAAGAAGCATTTCTTGTCATGAGTTCGGGCATTTTTTAGAGTTCATAAGGGTGTGGGACGGGCCAAAGTGCCATTCGCTTCAATAAGCGATTCTGTAGAGCTCCACAGCAAGGCAGAATCCTCAGAAAAAAGCATGGTAGTTGGCATAAGAAATATTATACGACATTTGTGTTGTGCTCAACGAACGAGAAGGAAGGTACCCCGCCTCTTTGCCGGCCGCCAGCATGAAACTCGTTAACGCGCCGCTAAGCATCAGAAATCTTTCATCTCAAATCGCAATGCTGACGCTTTTTTGACTGGATTAAGAAAGTTTCATTACTGTTCTCGTACGGCCCTGCATCCCTAGGCTCAGGACTCATTCTTTAAGATAGAAGATGAAGCTTGCTGCGATGTGGATAGCGGACATGAAAGTGTGAGCGCATCGGTCGTATCTGGTGGCGACACGTCGCCAGTCTTTGAGTTTTGCGAACATGTTTTCGATGAGGTGACGCTTTTTATACAGATGCCAGTCGTAAGGCGGCTTTGATTTTCGGTTCTTCTTTGGAGGAATGCAGGCGGTGATATTGCGGTCTGCGAGAGACTCTCTGATCCGGTTGCTGTCATAGCCTCTGTCCCCAAGGACTTCTTCTGTCTCGCCGGGGAGATCTGCCAGAAGCACGTCTGCGCTTTTGAAGTCACTGACCTGCCCCGCCGTCAGATGAAGACGAACAGGACGACCTTCACCATCACGCACGGCATGGAGTTTTGAGTTCAGGCCGCCTTTTGTCCGTCCGATATGGCGGGGAAAAGCCCTTTTTTAAGCAGGGAGGCCGACGTCCGGTGAGCCTTTCCACTGAAGGCCGTTGCGGATCACGTAAACGATTCCGCTCAGGACACGACGGTCGTCCACACGCGGAACCCCATGTGCCAGTGGGAAAAACGGCTTGATCCGTTCCATCTGACGCTCAGATAGCAAAAACACATCACTCACTGGCCCACCTTCCATCTGTAAGCCTGTGAATCACAACAGAACGCTCAGTTCAAGAAATTAACAGGTCCTGAGCCTAGGGTCGTGTCGGTCAATGCCAGCGTGCAGGCCTCCCACGAGACGGTCTGGGTCACGCGGCATGACGGGTTTTCGAGCGGCGACATTCGTCCGCTCGTCAAGCTGGCCGTTGTCGTGACGGTTCTGGCCGATGGGCGGCGTGAAATGTCCGGCTCCGGATTTGGCGGCCGTGCCGGATACGAGGTGCTGACCCCTGATGCGGTAGAAACCCTGGTCCGGAAGGTCGTGTCTTCCGCGCTGACCAAGTTGGAAGGCCGTCCCGCACCCGCAGGCCCGATGACGGTTGTCATCGGCGCAGGCTGGAACGGCGTTCTTCTGCACGAGGCGGTGGGCCATGGGCTGGAAGGCGATTTCAACCAGCGCGGCAGTTCGGCTTTCTCCGGGCGGATCGGAGAGCGGATCGCGGCTCCCGGTGTCACGATTCTTGACGATGGCACGGTTCCCGGCGGCCGGGGCTCCCTCAACATGGACGATGAGGGTGTCGGGAGCCATCGGACGGTTCTGGTCGAGGACGGGATTCTGCGGGGCTACATGCACGATCTGCTAAGTGCGCGGCAGATGGGATGTGCCCCGACCGGAAATGGCCGCCGCCAGTCCTATGCGTCCCTGCCGCTGCCGCGCATGACGAATACCTACATGGAAGCCGGCACCATGGATCCTGCGGAAATCATCGCGTCCGTCGGGCATGGAATTTACGTCGACAACCTCTCCGGCGGTCAGGTGGACGTGACAAGCGGCCGTTTCGTGTTCGAGGCGTCCGAAGCGTTCCTGATCGAAAACGGAAAGCTCACCGCGCCTGTGGCCGGCGCCACGATCCTCGGGAACGGTCCGGACACGCTGCGACAGATCAGCATGATCGGCAGCGACCGGATGCTCGATGGGGGCGTCGGCGTGTGTTCGAAATCCGGGCAGACCCTGCCAGTCGGGGTAGGGCAGCCAACATTGCGCGTGGACGACCTGATCGTGGGCGGGAAGGGATCATGACCCTTCTTCCGCACAGCATGTTGTCCCGAAAAATCCAGATTCTGAAAAGAGAAAACCCATGAGCAGCATTATCGCCGTTTCAGAAGAGAACTTTGACGCCATCGTCCTGAACTCAGAACTCCCCGTTGTCGTGGACTTCTGGGCACCGTGGTGCGCGCCCTGCAAGCAGCTGATGCCTATTCTGGATGATGCAGCCGAGACCTATGTGGGCGAAGTGGTGGTGGCGAAGGTCAACGCCGACGAAAACCCGGCGATCATCGGAAAATATCATGTTCGCGGCCTGCCCACCGTCATCCTCTTTTCGGGCGGAGAAGAACGGGAGCGTTTCGCCGGTCTGCAGACCAAGAGCCGTATCGCGGCTTTCATCGACCGTAATCTCGGAGGCTGACCAAGATGCAGTCTTTTCAGGATAACCCGGAGTTCAAGCGCTCCATGCTTCACAAAGCCAAGGCCTTTCAGACGTCCGGCGACTGGAGCAACCGCCCCGTCTATTGGGATGGAAAAGGTGGAAGTCTGGTCGGTGGTCTTCTGGAGAGTGAAGATCTTGATCAGTGGGTTGAGGAGTTCGGCCTGCCGAAATGGATGGCCCTTCTGGTGGATATGGTCGCTGTGACGCTGCCTTCCGCTGAAGACGCCAAAGCGGCACAGATTTCCCTGCTGGAAGCGCTGCCGGTAGGGGCGGATCTGAATGCATGTGGCAATGTTGTTCTCTCCCATTTCCTGAAAGAGACGGAGAAAGATCTCGCTTCTCTGCCGAAAAATCATGCTTTGCGTGCCGCTCTGGCGGATGTGATGGCGTTGCATGACGCTGAACTGGCGGGGAAACCGCCCCAGCCCGCGGAATGGCGCAAGGTCCGCTCCGAGGCGATTGCAGCAACAGATCAGGCCGTGCCGGACAGTCCGGAAGCCAAGTTCGGGGCGGTGATTGAAGCGGCCGCCTGGAACCCGCGGACATCACGCTCTGTCGTCGCAGATACGTTCCGGTCCTGGATCAATGCGCGGCGGGACGCTGCGGTTCAGCAGAAAGTCGGGGAACAGGGTCTGATCAGTTTCGAGGAAACCAAGAAGCTTCTCGACAGGATCCACACGGAAGAGCGCAAGGCAAGAAAAGATCCAAAAGAATTCATTCATGTTTTCGGAATTCTTGAGGAACGTTATCCCAAAGAACATAAAGACATGATGGATTTTCACCGGATCCAGCATGAAGAAGCCATCAGGCAAAGACAGGCGGCATTTCAGATTATTATTTCCACGCTCCAGAATTCACAGGACCAGGTCCGATGTACATGCTGAAGAGCATCAGCTCTTCAAACCGGTTTCTGGAATTTTTGAATAAGGACTGAGAATTGCGTGCAACAGGTCCACGCAATCCGCAATCATGGTGGGATTAAAATGAGCATATCGTTGCTAAGGCGGAATATGTCACTATATGTCACGGCAGGTCTTCTGGGAGCTTATGCCCCGGCTTACGCTGCGGAAACGGGGGCTTTGCAAAGCAGCTTCAAGCAGGTTTCTGACACAGTCGTTGTGCTGCCCCGGCAGTCTTTGAAGAAAACTGTCACAGAGATTTCCCTCCGGATGCATGTCCCGGTGACGATCGGGACGGATGTGCCGGACACGGTTTATGCGGCGCCGGTCAAGTCGCGCATAGCAGGCGAAGCGCTGGAACAGGCTCTCGCTGGAACGGGCTACACGATTTATACGGACAAAGCGGGGGCGGTCTATATCCGGCCTGCCAACCGGGAAAACATGAATGTCCGTGCCAAGCGCAACGAGGCCGAAACACAGTATAATGTGGACTCCTCCGCGTCCTCGACAAGAACTGGCGGCTCAATCCGGGATCTGCCCCAGTCGTCGCGTACGATCACCAGCGCCCTGATTGCAGACCAGCAGATCCAGACCATCGCGGATGCCATGCGCAACGCCAGCGGCATGACCGTCAACCGCAGCAACCTTCAGGGTTCCAACAGCTATACGGTTCGTGGCTGGACAGCGACCGGCATGACGAACGGCATGCTTGACCCGACAGGAGCCATGCAGCCGACCGCGAATGTCGAACGTGTCGAGGTTCTTAAAGGGCCGGCTGCCCTGCTTTCGGGCGGAAACAACATGGGCGGATCCGTGAATGTGGTCACGAAGAAGCCCGTTGCGGAAAATCTTCTGAATGTTGAGGGCATGTATGCCTCCTACAACGATCGGAAAATCACCGTAGACGGCTCCACGGCTCTGAATCGCGCCAAGACCTGGAGCGCGCGGATTGTTGGCGACTTTGCGGATCAGGAACTTAACTGGGCCGGATATAAAGGCAGAAAAGAATACTCGGTTGCGCCTTCGGTCAGATTTAAGAACCGAACAATTGACGTGACGGTCGGTGTGGAAAACTCTAAGGTCCGTCAGCCACAGACCGGCTATGCCGTTATCCCGGCCGTAGGGGCCGACCCGCAGATCGTGACTTACGGCAAAGAATACGGCCCCAATAATCAGGGCATTACGGCGTGGAATACGCGGTGGTTCTATGAAACAACCTGGAACATCAATCGCTGGCTGACCTTTGTCAGTCGAAGCCATGTCTCCAATTCGACAACGCTTGTAAACATGTATGGTCCGGCGGCCAATGTCGGGAGCGGCAACTACCTGATCATGCAGTCGATCGACAAGCAGGTTTCAACGCAGTATGCAACGGATGATTATTTCCGTGCAAAAATTCATACCTTTATGCTGAAGCATACGATTTCTGTTGGGTTGAATTATTCCGATTATACCGTATCGGATTATGCTCCGAATGCATCTTTGCTGACGACGTTCACAGTAGCTCCTGTAAACAAGTCACCAAACCTTGCGGGCTTTATCCCGGCTACGGATTTTCAGTACAGCCTCGGGTCCCGCCAGCTGGGTTTTTATGGCCAGGATCTGATAGAGTACGGTCGTTTCCATTTCTTTGGTGCGGTCCGTAATACCAGCTATCGGTCGTGGGGAAATACGTCAAACGCCAAGACGATCAGCAAGCTTTCACCGATTGCTGGTCTTGTTGTCGATATCAACAAACAGATCTCTATATATGCGAGCTGGACAAAAGGCTTCACGCCGAATTTCTCAATCGGCACAGACAACAAACTCCTGCCGTCCCAGACAACAACCAACCTCGAAGCAGGTGTGAAGGGGCAGTTTTTCAAGAAGAAGCTTGATGTCGTCGCGTCTGTATACCAGCTGGATCAAAGCAACTACCCTATTCTCGCAGCAGGTTCTACCAATCGGTATGTCGTTCTTCCCGGCTTGCGGACGCAGGGTGTAGATATTGATGTCAGTGGCACCATATTGCCGGGCTGGCAGGTTTCAGGAAGCTTTACATATGCAGGCTTCCGTTTCCTTTCCAACAGTCTCAACAAATATATCGTGGCCGCACAGCCGAAGGTTAAATATAGCCTCTTTACCAGCTATACACTGCAAAGCGGCTTTCTTAAAAATGCCGGAGTGTCGTTTGGTGTCTATGGCAATGGCAGCAGTGCAGCGGTCTCGTATTACCCGAAATACATGATTGGCCCTCAGCACGAAATCGATATGAATTTCCTGTACTCGTATAAAAAACTTAAATTCAATTTCGGCATAACAAATCTGGAAAACAGAAATATTTTTGGAGTTACCAGTACCCCGACTTATGTTTCGGTCAGTGGCCCTCGGATGTTCCGCGGCACAGTCTCCTATTCGTTCTTCTGATTGGGACTGGAGGAAAAGATTTCAGGAGCGCTTTTGAAGCCCTGTCGTGGAGTTTTCAAAAGCGCTCTTTTCTTTGTTTTCGCTGCTGTTGGTGAATGGATGTTGCGCTGTAGGCTAAGAGAGCATTCAGTCATCACAAGTGAAGAAATCAGGATTTATGATGTCTAAAGAGGACCCGGACCGCATGTCTCTCAGGCGCCTGAACCTGAATATGCTTTATACGCTGGATGCCATCCTGAATACGTCGTCACTGACCGAGGCCGCTCAACTGACGCATGTCAGTCAGCCAGCAATCAGTGTCGCGTTGAAAAAATTAAAAGGTCAGTTGAACGATGAGCTCATTATTTATTTAAACGGGAAAAGGGTATTAACGCCGCTTGCTCAGGGATTGCGGTCCCGCGTTCGCAAGCTCCTGATCGAAGTCGACGAGACCTTTAATTTTCAGGTGACATTTGACCCCCAGACCAGCCGAAAAACGTTTCGATTGGCGGCCTCCGAAAGTCTGGCCACAATGCTGCTGGGGCGTGTCGTGCCTAAAATGCTTTCTGAAGCGCGTGATATCAATGTTGTGGTCTCGACGTTAAACAAAACAACGCATGCGGACCTGTTTGAAGCGGGTATAGATCTGATAATCTCGCCCGACGCACTCGTAGATCATAAGTTTCCTTCCATGGAACTCATGAAAGACCGTTTGTCATGCATGGTCTGGGATGAGCACCCATCCATAAAATCCAAAATCAGCATGGAGCAGTATATCGATGCGCGCCATGCGGCAGTTTCTGAAACATCGAACTTCAATGTCGTACCGCAGGAAATTTTTTCCAAAATGCGCGTGTCGGCCACGACAGGACGATATGGAACGCTCGCAGAACTCATTATCGGAACGGATCTGGTCGCCACAGGAAGCAGTTGGGTTCTGCAGTATTATGCTTCAAGGTTCCCAGTAAAGGTTTTAAAGCTGCCTTTTCCGACAGTTGAAACACCCATATACGCGCAATGGCCCTCTCATCTCACTAATGATCCAGCCCATATGTGGCTCATGCGACATCTTAATGGTTTTGCGGAGCCTCATCGGATTGCGCACGCCAATTCCACAAAAAGATAAATATTCAATAATTTTACGACATCAATATGGAATAATTGGAATGAATAACAAATATTTCAATATTTTTCTTGTGGCTTCAGGTTTGATAATATTTACGAGTCTTTCCTGTGTATTTCCAGCAACGGCCTCTCCAATTGGGTCTCCTGTTTTGCTGTCGCCCCGCCCTGAAATCGGCACACATGCGGTCGTGACGCCTGATTTTCTTGTGTCCAGACCAAATACGACCCCTTGTGAAGTGAAACTGTTTTCCAATATCAGTTTTGAAGGTAGTTTACCGAAGCCGATTGACTACAGTGCCCCTTCAAATTGTCCTATGCCGTGGGGGAAAGTGGTCTTCGAAGCGGATTTCCACATCGGTACGGGTCAACAATATGATCGGACATCCCGTGTCAGCCTTGGGGGTGTTAATCTCTTTACAGGAACGACATCTGAGCCTGGGGCATCATTTTCCCCGATGTGGCATGTCGAGCGGGACGTAACCGATTATGCGGCATTATTCCAAAAAACCAATTCTGGTGAAGCCGAACTGGTGAATGGGCTTGCCGGAGCCAATACTGCACGTATCGTCGCTTCCGCCCGACTGATTTTCTATCCCGTGGCAAGCGGACAGAAAGCCCCGGATATGCCCAATATGGTGTTCGCACTGCACCAGAAACCCATCGCACTGAATGCCAAAGCCCCCACTCTCGAAAGCACCATCAGCTTTCCGCGCAACATGACCCGCCTCGCACTTGATGTTCTGGCTATGCCGCAGCAGGTAGATGAGTTCTGGTATATGTGCATGCCCATGCGGGAAACCGCTGCGGCAGTGACGCCCGATGACAACACATGTGGCTACCCTTACAGGGAAACCGAGGTCCGTATCGATGGAAAACTCGCGGGCGTAGCCCCGGTATTTCCCTGGATTTATACAGGTGGCCTCAATTCTGTTTTATGGAAGCAGATTCCGGGGATCGAGACACTCAATCTCTCGTCCTATCGTATCAATCTGACGCCTTTTGCAGGAAGTCTGAATGATGGAAAGCCTCATCAGGTCACTCTCACTGTTGTGGGTGTTCGCCGCAGTGAGGTTGTAACTGCGGCAATGCTTGTCTGGCGTGATCCGGTAAAGCAGCTCGTATCCGGTCACCTCACACGAGATGATGGAGAGCCCATTGTTATATCGATAAACAGGAAACTTCCCACGAAACCTGATTTTGCAGGAAAATCTCTGACTGAAGCGCACCGCAAACTTATTCTTGAGGGTTTTGTTGAGACATCCAAAGGGCGCGTAAAAACAAAAATTACTCAGGAAGTATCATTCAACAATACATTTACGACCTCCTATACGGGAAGTAAAATCGATCAGATTACAAATATCGATACGCATATTCTTCAATCCGGGGGAGGCGTTCGATCGGATCATGATGTGGTCGAACGTTTTCCTGTTGTCATCCTTCAGGGGAGGTCGGGTTCTGGGAGAGAGCAGAAGTATAGCTATGATATTCACCAGGAGCTTATACGAAACGTCAAAACGGATTTCCCGTCTTTCATAAGCCGGGAAATGCAAACATCGATAGACGCAAAAGCGGAAATTCCACTGGTTAAAGACGGTACCAGAACACGGCCCAGCCTCAGTTCATCAAGGGCGGAATCCAGGATCAGGGATAGTGTTGCAGGCTGCTACGACAGAACGCTCTTCAGCCAGAATCTAACACTCGTGTCGGTTACTGATGGCTGTGCTCCTTGAGGGGCGTCAGCTTCGCATGAACATGCCTGCAACCCGACAAAATAATTCTAAGTGCACACTTTACAGCCTGAAATGATGCGGAAATTTTCTGATGCCATTTGACAGCTCACGCGCTGAAGAACTGCCTTCCGTAGAAAATCCGTTATTTGCGACGCATTTTGATCGCTTCTCTGATGCAAAGCTGGTGCTTCTGGGGGATGCGAGCCATGGGACGGGAGATTTCTATATGGCGCGTGCGGCGATTACGAAGCGCTTCATCAAAGAATATGGTCATAAGGTTCTGGCAATCGAGGCAGACCCTTGCGATGTGATGGTAATTGATCACTTTGTCCGGCTCGCACCCGGTAACCTGGACTGGGATGCGGCATTTCGTCATGGGCATAACTGGGTCTGGAAGAATGAGGAATTTCGCGATCTGATTTCATGGATCAGTGAGTGGAACAGGAATTTACCGCTGAAGGACCGTGTCGCGATCTTTGGTCTGGATTGTCTCAAGACGGCTTCATCCATGAACAAATTGATTGGTTATCTGGAGAAGAGCAATTCTCCTTTGGTTGACCAGGCCCGGTATCTTGCTTCCGGTCTTCTGAACTTTAAAGACGATCCTTCGGCGTATGCATCGTTAGCGGCTGATCCTTTCCGGACGGAGGCGGCTCAATTGATTCCAGAACTGCTGTCTTCGTTCCGTCTTTTTGAGCCGGAAGCGGAAGGACTTGAGCGCGAGCATTGGTTCAATGCTCTTCTTTGTGGATTGTCAGTCGCCAATAGTGAGCAGTTTGAACGCGCAGAAGCAAACGACTTCGTTTCGAAGTGGAATGCGCGAGATACGCATATGTTTTTGGCAGTCCGCGAAATACTGGAAAAATCCAACCCTGACGCCAGAATGATTATCTGGGCGCATAACAACCATGTCGGCAATGCGGCTTTCAGTGAAATCGGCTATCGGCGACGTCAGATCAGCCTCGGGGAACTCCTGAAAAATCATTTCGGAGATAACACGTGTCTGATTGGTTTTGGGACCGGCGAAGGCTCCATTTTCGCATCAAAGGGGCGTGGTCAGTCTCCCGAAGCCATGAAAATTGGAAAACCTGTTCCGGGTAGCTGGGAAGATCTTTGTCACAATGTGCCCTCCCCCCGTTTTCTGGTGCAGAGCATATTGTTGCGTTCTGAATTTTCAGATCTTCGTCCCGGGCGTACGTTTGGGACTTTTTATCATCCTGATCGTGAGCGAGAGGAATGTTATCTGGAGGCTGATCTTTTCAGGCAGTTTGATGCGTGGGTGTGGCTCGATGCGACATCTGCCCTAAGGCCCCTGTGAACTGAAAGGTCCTGCGTACCCACGACAGCCGGAAGCTTCGGTTTGTTTGCGCCCCACAGGGTCTCATTGCGAAAGTTAGTTGACAATGATTCTTATTATCGAAATAGGAGGATAAATTTCAGTTTAACAAGGCGGCTTCATGAATTTTCCCCGGTTTCTTTGCGGTACGGCATCGTGTCTCGTCCTGAGTGTACAGATCGCATCTGCAACGCCTTCCGACCCGCAGGAAAAACGCACGGGGAAAGCTACAGCCACCCAGACCGGTGGACCGGAAAAGACGAAGGCGGAGCCTACGCCTGCGGAAATCATCACCGTGACTGCGACGGGGCTGTCACAGGCGGGAGCATCAACCAAGACCCGCACGCCCATCATCGAATCTCCTCAGACAATCTCGATCGTCAGCCGCGATGAAATCGAGTTGCGGTCCTCCCCGACCATTGCAGATGCCCTTTCCTACACGGCGGGCGTGCAGGCCGAACCGCAGGGTATCGACAATCGCGTTGACGAAGTGTCCGTCCGGGGATTTGGCGCTGGTGGATTTTCTTCGAACAACAATTTCGTCGATGGGTTGCGCCTGCCCGCCGGTGGCCAGTGGACGCGGACATCGTTCGATCCGTTCGCGCTTCAGCAGATCGACGTCCTGAAAGGGCCTTCCGGAGCATTGTACGGGCAGACGGCCCCGGGAGGCGTGGTCAATCTTGTCACCAAACGCCCTACGGAAAAAAGCGAAGGAGAATTCTTTCTCCAGAGCAGTGGCTATACTGATCTGGAAAACTGGCAGGGTCAGGCCTCCGGCGACGTTTCGGGCCGCCTGAACCACAGCGGCACAGTCATGGGCCGGATGGTCGCACTGGCGAAATACGGCGGGACACAGGTCAATGACGTCACGGCTGGTCGGTACTACGTCTCGCCCAGCCTGACATGGAAGTTTGCGCCTCACTCCACCTGGACGCTTCTTGCACAGTATCAGCGTGACGTCGGGGGCTCGACCTTCCAGTTCCTGCCCGCAACAGGAACGCTTTACGCCTCCAAAGGGCGGTATATCGCCAATGACGCCAATATTGGCGAGCCTGACTGGAACACGTTCGACCGCAATCAGGCTCTTCTCGGCTCGTTTCTGGAGCATCGATTCAACCGTTTCCTGACAGTTCGCAATAACGTCCGCTACACGTATCTCGACACGCTCTACCGTTCGACTGTTCTGTCCGGGGACACGCTTGCGAAATGTACCAGCACCATTGCCGACTGCGTCGCGGGTGAGACGGTGAACCGCCGTGCTGTTGAAGGGCGGGGACGGTCACAGGGCGTGGCCATGGATACGCAGCTGGAAGGTCATGTCCGGACAGGGCCTGTGCGTCATACGCTCCTTGCGGGCACCGACTATTTCTATACCGACTGGAACCATGACCGTGACGCCGTCAGCGCCGCTCTGGTCAAGCCGCTTCTCAACATTTTCAATCCCGTCAGTACGGGAAGCGCGGGCTATGAGAATGCGCTTTCCCCGCAGGTCTATACGTCCACGATCAGCCGCCAGAACGGCATTTATTTTCAGGATCAGCTCAAGATCGAGCGTCTGCGCGTGACGATCGGCGGTCGGCAGGACTGGGCCAATGACAACACGTATAATATCCTGACGCACAAACGGTATTTCACCCCGTCGCAGGCTTTCACCTGGCGGGCGGGCGGCGTTTACCTGTTCGATAACGGGCTCGCGCCCTATTTCAGCTACGCCCAGTCTTTCCAGCCTACGGTTTCGGACCCGTCAACGGCCAAGGATGGCATGCCCTTCAAGCCGACCACGGGCGACCAGTACGAAGCCGGCATCCGCTACCAGTACGGCAAGAGCATCTACATCACGTTTGGTGGTTATCAGATCACCCAGAAAAACATGACAACCTCTGATCCGGAGGGCGAAACCTGTGGGACGGCCACCTGTCTCGTCCAGACGGGAAAAGGACGTGTCCGGGGACTGGAACTTGAAGGGCGCGCGACCCTGCCATGGGATATGGCCGTGATTTTCACAGGAACACGGAGCGACGCGCGCATCAGGCAGTCCAATATAGCCTCGCAGGTCGGTAACTATCTGCCGCAGGCTCCGAAATGGATGGCCTCGCTGTTTATCGACCAGCGTATCCGATACGGGACGCTCCGGGGTCTGGGGATCGGCGGGGGGGTGCGCTATACGGGCACGAGCTACGGGGACACAGCCAACAAGCTGGCCATCCCTGATTATACCCTGTTCGACACATTCATCCGCTACGATGTCGGCGACGCTCATCCGGCCTACAAGGGGCTGATGTTCTCGCTCAATATGCGCAATGTTGCCAACAAGCGCTTCGTCGCCACCTGCACGGCTGTTGCGGCCTGTTATTACGGTCAGGGCAGAAATCTCACGGCCCGACTGGAATATCGCTGGTGATGGTGCCTTTCGCCTCCGGAGTCGCCACTCTCTTCATCGCGGGGGGAGGGGCACTGCTCTATACATGCTCCCCGAACCAGAAACTCCTGCGCCGCGCCCTGCATGGCATGGTTCCGGTGCTGCTTGGGATCGGTTTTCTGCTCCTCGGAATAACCGTCCTGACGACCGCCGCAAGTTTTTGCACAGCCTGCATGATGGGCGTGACGCTGCTGATGATCGTCTGGTGCGTGCTGCCGCTTGTGGCATCGTTTCTGTCCGGCAGACCCAGTCATGACTGAAGCCCCGCACGCCCTCGATAACCGGCAGTGGATCGCAAAGGTTCTCGCTGCCATTTTGCCCGGTCTCGGGCTGGTTTTTGCCGTCATGGCCATTCTGGGCCGACTGGCAGGGACGACCGGCGATCCCAGAAGCCTCCCGGCTCAGGCCCTGATGTGGCTGACGGCCGTTCTGTGGGTGTTTGTGCTCGGAACCTGCTTCCTGTTCTCCACAGGCCGCCAGGCCTGGGCCGTCCTTGGAGGGGCCTGCGCAGCACTCTGGGGCTGCTTTCTGCTGCTGCGACTGTTCCTGT
Source organism: uncultured Gluconobacter sp. (assembly GCA_937880175.1). GTDB lineage: Bacteria > Pseudomonadota > Alphaproteobacteria > Acetobacterales > Acetobacteraceae > Gluconobacter. Next base: position 12,508 of record CALFLO010000034.1, on the reverse strand, counting down.
CATGAAAATCCGTTCCGATATCCTGCGCGTCTATCGTGAGGTTCACAGCTGGGTCGGGATCTGTGCCGGGCTGCTTCTGTTCGTGGCGTTTTTCGCCGGTGCGATCAGCATGTTCGAGCAGCCTCTCCAGAACCTGACAACGCCAAGGCTCGACATGCCAGCCGCCGTTCCCCTGTCCCGAACGCCGGAACTGCTCGATCAGATCTTCAGGGCCTACCCGCAGGCACGGCAGAATTATACGGTGGTGCTCGCACCCGATCGCAGCCTTCCCGGCCGCGTCGCATGGCCCGCGCGGCCACCGCATGGCCATGATTTCGGCCCGCTGCTTGTCGCGACCCTCGGTCCCGATGGTGCGCTGGCCGTCCGTCAGCAGGCGGTCGCTCCCGTCGCGCATTTCATCGACATGCTGCACCAGAAACTCGGACTTCCGCTGCCGCAGTCCATCAGCCGTCCCGTCATGGGGATCGTGGCCCTGCTCTACGGCCTTGCCCTGATCTCCGGTGTGATCATCTTCCTGCCGACACTGGTGCGGAACCTGTTTGCCTTTCGGGTGGGGGAGGGAAGCCGGAAATTCTGGCTCGATCTGCACAATCTTCTGGGGTTCTTCTCCCTACCGTTTCACATCGTCATGGCTCTGACCTCCGTTGTCTTTGCGTTCCATGATCCGATTTTTGCCGTACAGGGACGTCTTTTCGGGGGCCATCCGGCCAGCCATGCTCCGACACATGCGGCGTCTCGCCCCCTTGATCCTGAGCAGCAGGGCACGCCTGCGCTCCTTGCTCCAGCCGAACTCGTCGTGGCCCTCAACAAGGCAGCGCCGGGCTTTATTCCGACGACACTGGCTTATAGTCGCAACGGTCGTGGCGGTATGATGCTGCGCGTCAGCGGTCAGGACAGCCGCTACAGCCTGCGTGGTCCCACTGCAGGTTTTGCGACCGTGGATCCCGCTACGGGCAGGATCCTGTCCTCGGAGTATCTTCCCGGCCATCAGAAGGCGGGATTTGCCATTCTGACGGTCTTTTTCGCGCTGCATTTCGGCAGCTTCGGCGGAACCGCTACGCGTTGGGGATACGTGGTTCTCGGCCTTGCGGGGGCTGTCATGTTCTATACCGGCAATCGCCTGTGGGTGAATGCAAGGCGGCGGCGGGAAAGAGCCGCAGGTCTTTCCCGGGACAGTCTGCCAACGGGCCTTCTGGCGCGGCTGACGCCCGGTTGGGCCACAGGCTGTGTTGCCGGATGCACAGTCATTCTCACAGCGGGATACGCAGTCCCGGACCGGATGACCGACGATGTTGTGGAAGGCGTCTATTACGCCGTTTTCCTGACATGCATTGCTATTTTTCTGCTCAAACCGGGAGCCGCAGCGGGTGCGCAGGATCTCGCACAACGCTCATCGCAGTCTTTGAAAAAACCATCCCTGTAATCAAACATAAAATACGAACGCTGGAAAAGGGGCTAGAAAAGTTCGGGCAGTCCCTTCTCCAGGGCTGTCCGACTGCCCTGACAGAGCCGTCTCACAGGCATTTTTTCCAAATGTAAGAACGTCTTTCCTCAAAAGTGCCCTGAAACAGCGGACTGAGGAAATGAGTTGACTCCGAAACGATTCCTAAAATATAGATCGTATACGATATCTTTTCCGATATCGGAACGGAGTCCTGTATTTCGTAAGGGCTGGAAATCTCTCGAGAACGTAGCAGCAGGCGTCTGACGATCCTGAGGCGTAACGGGTTTGAATTCTGCAAGCGGAGGTCGCGGTCCGTCTGCCGGGAAGCAAACGCATCCTTCGAGTGGCTCTATTGAAAGTGCAAGGTTTTCATGTCTAGGTGCAGAGGGTAAAATCGATGAATAAGTTGCATAATACTTTCAAAATCAGCGTCAGTCTTGCTGCTCTGGGAGGTATGATTTTATCTGAGACGGCAGATGCTGAAACGAAGCAGCGCCAGAAATCCTCTGATGCAACGCATCACGAGAGGCATGCGACGAAGTCTGCCGGATCTCCTGCCGCACGAAAAACCGTTGCTGCGTCCAGTAAAGGCGGTGCATCCCGTCCCGCAAAGCACGCCCCTGCGTCAGTCGACACCATCCAGAACGATCCTGAAGAAATCCGTGTCACTCACCAGCGTGTTCTGGCGGGTGGCCTGATGAAACGCCAGACCGCGCCGGAGGCCACGAGTTCGATCAGTGCGCTGGCCATTCAGCAGCGTGCGCCGATCGTGTCGCCCCTGCAGATTGCGGCCTCGCTTCCTGGTGCGAATTTTGGGACATCCGATGCCTACGGCCTGTCGATCCGTAACGATATCTCGGTGCGTGGTCTCGATGAAAGCCAGATGGGCTGGATTGTCGAAGGTGCGCCGGGAATGGATCAGGCCACATATTACCCCTATGCAGAAACATGGGCCGATAACGAGAATATTTCTGACGTTACCCTGATTGCCGGGACATCACGCATCAATGATCCCGTCCAGTCCGCCTCCGGTGGCGAGATGATCGAGACGGTCAGAGATCCGTCCAGCACGATGGGGGCGCATGTCGATTACAGCGCCGGTTCATATCGGGGGCAGCGGGTTTTCGCGAGTATCGATACCGGCGAAATCGGCCATAGCGGCATCAAGATCTTTGGATCTTATTCGCGCACGGCGGCTGATAACTATACCGGTCCCGGCCGCAATACGCGGGACCATGTTGACTTCAAGGCCGTTAAAGCCTGGGGCGATAGGGCGAAATCGTCTCTCTTCATTTCCTATTCCAACTGGGACAATGCCCGTATTTCCCCAGTTACGCTGGGCGCGTGGGAAGTTGCCAATGCTGCGGGCAATAACCTGTCAGCCACGGGGTATGCGTCGACATATATTGACGGAAAGACCAAGAATTACTGGAAGGCCTACCTCTACAAGCGCACCAACGTCCTGATGTCATGGCAGAATCAGGTCAATCTGTCAGACAAGCTTCGCTTGCACATCACGCCCTATTTTCATTGGTCCAATTCGGACAGTCCCGGACAGTCGACGATTAACCCAGACAGCTTTTATTACGGCAATCAGCAGATCAATCTGGGCGATGTGTCGAGCGCCCCGTTTGCAGCGATGGTTCATAATAACCAGGTCCAGTACAGCACTGGTGTGAATGCCTATGTCCAGTATGACCCGACATCCAGAAACCACCTGATTGCCGGGTACTGGTACGATCACTGGAACATGGAACAGACCAGCGGCATTACCCCGATGGATCAGAATGGAAACTCGCCGAACGCGACAGGTCGTTATGTGCTGCGCGCGGCCAATGGCGACATTTATACAGGGACACATTTCCAGGAAAGTTCCCAGATCAACGAGTTCTATATCTCCGATACTCAAAGCTTCTTTCATGACAAGGTAAAGGTCACGGCGGGCATCAAGGAGATGATGGACTATATTTCTGGAACAAACCAGATTCCGGGCGCCCCTTACCACTATTCCTCCGCGATCAACCAGCCGATGCCGCGTGTCGCGATTTCCTGGCAGGTAAACAAGGCGGTGCAACTCTACATCAATGGAACGACCAATACACGCCCGCCATCACCGGGAAGCACCTATCCAACGTCATATAGTATTGCGACGGGGAAAATCACGCAGGTCGGAAACGCATCGCAGAAGCCGGAATATTCCATCGGCGAAGAAATTGGCATGCGCTATCACGGAATATTCGATTTCGACATGGCCCTGTTCAACATGAACCTGACCAATCACCAGCTTGTCTCGCTTCTCACGCTGAACGGAGCCCAGGTGCAGCAGGCGATTTCCGCAGGCGGCGAGACGATCCGTGGCATCACGGCCGAGCTCGCGCTCAAGCCATGGCACGGGTTCTCTCCGTATGTGAACGGTCAGTACCTGCACACGACGATCGACAATAATCTTGCCGTGGGTGGCGATCTGCTCCCGACAAAAGGCAAGACAATGGTCGCAAGTCCGAAGTTCATGGCCAATATCGGGATCAATTACACGCATGGACCGTTCTTTGCGAACCTGACGTTCAAATGGGTGGACAGCCAGTATTCGACGTTCATGAACGACCAGTCGATGCCTGCTTACAAAACCGTGGACCTGGGGCTTGGTTATCGTCTTCCGAAGTTCTCTGTTTTCTATAAGCCAACGCTGCGGCTGAACTTCACGAATTTGACCAATGTCGCCTATCTGAGTTCAGTCGCGTCCCTCCAGCCGGCGGCCAAGACCACCCGTGGGGTTTACGGAACCAGCATCGCCGGCGGCACCCCCACCTATTATATGACGGCACCGCTTGCCGTCATGATGACGGCATCAACGGATTTCTGATATGATGGATAAGAAATTATTCAACATTGCCAATGCCCTGACACGGTCAGGGCAACCCGAAACAAGTTTTGCTGCAGTCGCCCACGCGCTTGCGCAGGAGCCGGGTTATCGTCTGTGTACCGTCCTGATCCATAATCCGGCGCAAAATCTTGTGCGCCGGGCCTGGAGCAGTCATCCTGATGTTTATCCTGTCGGTGGAACCAAACCCCTCGTGGATGAGCCATGGGTCAAACCGGTCCTGATCGAAGGAAAGCCGCATCTTGCGCGCGATCCTGAGGATCTGCGGAGGGTATTTTTTGACTCCGCTCTCATCGCATCTCTCGGATGCGGCAGCACGCTCAATCTGCCGGTGAGCTGGGATGGATCCGTGATCGGATCGTTCAATATTTCACATGAGGCGCATTATTACGACAGTCTCGACCTGTCGTCCTTTCAGCCTTTGATCCAGTTGGCTGTTCCCGCGATGCTGCAGGCAATGGGATAGAGGCGCACAGGTTTCTCTTGCCTGAGGGGGGAATTTCTTATCTGTTGCGGAATAGAAATTACCTGCTCTGAAATTATAGAAAAACGCGTTCATCATGATTTGTTTTGAGCGGGATAACCTCAACGGCGCCACAGATCTGCGGAGCGTATGATGACAATCGCTGGATATAATTCCTTGTCGACCCACAAAATACCTGAAGACTGCTCATGAGTACTGTTGGCGAAAGGCTGGAGCGAATTCCGTTCGGCCGCTTCCACATCGGTCTGCTCCTGATCGGCGGTACGGGGTATGCATTTGATGGTCTCGATTCCGCAATAATCGCCTTCGTTCTTCCGGTTCTGGGGCATTTGTGGTCGCTCGATGCGGTTCATGTCGGCATGATCGGCAGCGCGACCTATGTCGGTTTTTTCTGGGGAGCAATGTTTGCAGGCCTGGTTGGAGACCGGATCGGGCGTCGTCCGGTCATGATGTGGGCTCTGGCACTGTTCTGTTTTGCATCGCTTGTCTCGGCTGTGATGGTTGATTTTGGCAGCTTCATCATCTGCAGAATTGCAGCGGGGATTGGCACGGGGGCGGAATCAGCCATTGTTGCACCGTTTCTCGCTGAATTCGCCGCCACGCGCTATCGCGGCGCCTTTTCCAGTGTGCTGGCGGGTTTCTTTTCCCTTGGTTTTCTCGGTGCTGCGGCTCTGGGCTATCTGCTGGTCCCGGTGCAACCTTATGGCTGGAGACTGGCTCTGGCCCTGACGGCTGCCCCGGTGGTGCTTCTTCTCTGGTGGCGCCGGGTATTGCCGGAATCACCGCGATGGCTGGAAAGCGTCGGGCGTTCTGGCGAAAGCGCTCTCATACTGGATCATATTGAAGCGCGTGCCCGGGCTTCAGGGCATGATATTCCATTTACCCCCCTGAACAAGGTGAGTGTTGATCGCGTCAAGCAGGCGAAGCCGAGCCTGTCCGAGCAGTTCATGGGCCTTTGGGCACCGGCCCAGCGGCGTGCGACAGCGGTGAGCTGGGCCGTGTGGCTCTCCATTACTTTTGCATATTACGCCATCTTCACATGGATCCCGTCGCTGCTCATGGCGCGCGGGATGACCATGAGCCATAGTTTCGCGTTCTCAATCGCCATTTATGCCGCCCAGCTTCCGGGTTATCTGTCAGCCGCCGCCGCCGTCGAGTTTCTGGGGCGTCGCGCCACCATATCGCTCTATCTTGCCGCCAGTGCGGTCGGAGCCTTTGCGCTTGGTGAGGCCGGGAGTACCTCCATGCTTCTGGTGGAGGCGGTCATTCTGGCGTTCTGCCTGTCGGGCGCCTATAGCGGCGTCTATGCCTATACGCCGGAGCTGTTTCCCACGCGTCTTCGTGCGACTGGCAACGGGACGGCTTCTGCCGTGGGGCGGATCGGCGCGATTATTTCTCCGACGCTCGTGGGCTGGCTTATTCCACGCACAGGCTTTCTGGGCGTGCTTGTACTGATCTCCGCAGCCCTGTTTTTCGGCATGATAACGGTGGTTCTGTTTGGCCCCCGGACGGAAGGACGGTCTTTGGAGAGCATCGATACGAAGCAGGCCGGGCGCGCGGATGATGATGCTGACAGTGCTTTGGAACTCCGTTCGCCGTCGTGACGACAAGAAAATAGAAAAGCCTCCCAGTCCGGAAAATTATTTCTCGCATACCGCTTGATTTCGGAGGGTTTACGTCTACCGTATACGATCGAGACTGGGAGGATACGAAGCGTCATGACCGAAGAGTCCGGGCATATGTCCACCGCTATCGTCGTCGGCGGCGGTATCATAGGTCTCTCCTGTGCGATACGCCTGCGGCAGCGGGGGTTCAGGGTTGTCGTCATTGACGAAGCCAGACCGGTCAAACCAGCCTCATGGGGAAATGCCGGACATATTGCCGTGGAGCAGGTTACCCCTCTCGCAACGCTGGACGTCATCAGATCCGCGCCACGGCGCCTGTTCGGGCTAACCGGTGGACCGCTGGATATTGGCTGGCGTTATGTGGGCACCTGGTTGCCCTGGTGCCTGCGATATCTCCGCGCCAGCCTGCCGCTGCGGGCCGCCCAGGGGCATGTAGCGCTGAGGGCTGCTCTGGCGCAGGCCATGCCGGAATGGCGCGCGATGGTGGCGGATCTTCAGGCACCGGACCTGCTGATTGAAAACGGGCATCTGATGGTGTGGGGGGAGGGGCATGATCCTTCCGCCGCCATGCGCACTGTCATGGAAAGCGATCTGGGCACCGCGAGTGCCCGCCTTATGGACAGTGCTGAACTTGCGGGAGTTGCCACGCGTATGGGCGTCAGGCCTCTGTCGGGACTTGTATTTTCCGGGACGGCGCAGGTGCGTTCACCCGGAGCTGTGCTGGAAACGATGCAGGCACACCTTACGTTGGATCCCGACTGTCACAGGCGCGAGCAGCACGTAACCAGAGTTGCCTCTGCTTCAGGCGGTGTACAGGTGACCCTTCAGGACGGATCGGTCCTGAAAGGAGACAAGGTCATTCTGGCCGCCGGCGTCAGAACCTCTGATCTCGTTCCGGGGTGGCGACCGCCTCTGATCGCGGAGCGCGGATATCACATAGAATGGGATCATGGCGGCATCCCGGAAGGGCCTCCCGTGGTCTTCGCTGACCGGTCCGTCATCGTTTCGATGTTCGGGACGCGGATGCGGGCCTCGACATTCGTAGAGTTCACCCATGCCGATGCACCGCCCGACATCCGAAAATGGGAATGGCTTGAAAAAACGGTTGAGAAAGCGGGCCTGCCGGTTCGCTCCGGCTTTTCGCGCTGGGTCGGGTGTCGCCCGACACTCCCCGATTATCTGCCAGCCATAGGCCCTGTCGCAGGTCTGCCAGGCGTGATCGCGGCCTGCGGGCACCAGCATCTCGGCCTGACGCTGGCTCCCCTTACGGCGTGCATTGTCTCATCGATCGCCGCCGGGGACGCCGTTCCCGATGTAGCCCGTCCTTTCTGCCCCAACCGCTTTTGACCGTGCCGCCTGTTGGTACGTTGTAATTCTCACAGGAAAGAACACGCCATGACATTGACTGGAACACTGCTGATTGGTCAGCGCGATGCGACAGCTTCCAAGCATTTCCGCGCGGTCAATCCCGCGACGGGCTTGGAAATGGAGCCACCCTTCGCCTGCGCGACACCAGCGGATGTCGAAGCCGCATGCTCTCTTGCTGCAGAAGCGTTCGATGCATACCGCTCTCTGCCGTTTGAAAAGCGTGCGATTTTTCTTGAAACGATCGCGACCTGTCTGCTCGAGGACAAGGACGTCATCGTTGCCCGCGCGCATCTGGAAACGGCATTGCCCCTGGGCCGCCTGCAAGGGGAAATGGGCCGGACGGTCGGTCAGTTGCGTCTGTTCGCTGATCTGGTCCGGCGGGGGCAGTGGAGCCAGCCCTGCATTGATCCTGCATTGCCAGACCGCACCCCCATGCCCCGCGCCGATCTGCGGCAGCGCCGGATCGGAGTAGGGCCTGTGGCGGTCTTCGGAGCCAGCAATTTCCCGCTCGCTTTCTCCGCCGCGGGAGGAGACACCGTCTCCGCACTGGCCGCTGGATGCCCCGTGGTGTGCAGGGCCCATCCTGCGCATCCCGGGACAGGAGAACTGGTGGGTCGTGCCATCCGCAGGGCAGCCACGACCTGCGGAATGCCGGAAGGCGTATTCTCGCTTCTGGGCGGGGATGCACACGAAATCGGCGCCTGGCTGGTACAGCACCCTGCCATCATGTCTGTTGGCTTTACGGGGTCCTACGCCGGTGGCGTGGCGATTTCACGTCTTGCGGCCCAGCGCAGTGTGCCCATTCCGGTTTTTGCGGAAATGGGCAGCATCAATCCGGTCTATCTCTACCCGCTGGCGCTCGTCAGCCGGACGGAGGCTCTGGTAAAGGGGTTTGTCGACTCCCTGACCATGGGAAGTGGCCAGTTCTGCACCAATCCCGGCCTTATCATCGCGCTGGAAGGGAAGGACTTCGACGCATTCGTCAGCCTCGCCGCACAGGCTCTTGGCGAGCGCAGTGCCAGCACCATGCTGACCCCCGGCATTCATGCCGCGTATGACAGAGGGGTCGCGCAACTGGAGCAATGCCCGGGTGTGACGCTGGTCGCGCAGGGTCTTGAACCCGTTTCCGTCAATCAGGGTCGTCCCACTCTGTTCCGCACGACGGCTGCGGATTTCATGCAGTCCCCCGAGATGCGTCACGAAGTCTTCGGATCAGCCGCATTACTGGTCAGCTGCACCGATTTCGAGGAAATGCGCGCCCTGACGGAAAGCCTGGAAGGCCAGTTGACCATCACCGTGCAGATGGATGCGGATGACACGGATCTCGTCCGTCGCCTGCTGCCGATATACGAGCGCAAGGCTGGCCGCATTCTGGTCAATGCCTGGCCGACGGGCGTGGAAGTCTGTCATGCGATGGTGCATGGCGGCCCATTCCCCGCGACGACCGATACCCGTACGACATCCGTCGGCACGGCAGCGATTGAACGTTTCCTGCGCCCGGTCTGCTATCAGGATCTGCCGGACAGCCTGTTGCCGCCTGAGCTGTCGTATGAAAATCCGCTCAACCTGTCCCGTCTGGTGGATGGGAAGATGCAGCCGGAATAAGTCGCCATGAAGCGTTATCCGCTGGAAATGGGATTTTTTCGCACAGGGCACACGGTTTTCTGAACGCCTCCTTTCGTCCGGAGCGTCATGCTCCGGATTTCAGCGGATATTGCGGATGGTCAGGCGGACCAGACCGTTCAGACGAGGTCTTCTGAAATAAACCCCGGACTGTATAACGAAATCGAAAGTATTGCGGCGGCAGTGTCACAGCGTATGGGGAACGATCAGGCTTGATTGTTTCGCTCAGGTGGAGCAGCTAGGGCCTATGGTGTTTTATCGGCTCTGGTCACACGAAAGACGCGCTTGGGGTTATGCAGAAAAAAAATAACGGGGACCAGTTATTTACCCGGTCAATTTCCGATCAGCTTTATGAACTCCTGCGCGAGCGTATCCTTTCGGGTGATCTGCCCGCTGGCGAACAGATCAGGCAGGATGTCATCGCCTCGTCCTATGAGGTCAGTAAAATTCCCGTTCGCGAAGCACTGGCACGCCTGCAGCAGGATGGCTTCGTTTCGGTTCATGCCAAGCGGGGCTTTTTCGCTACGTCCCTGACCCATTCCGAAGCCGAAGACGTTTTTCATCTGCGTCTGAAAATAGAACCCGAAGCCGCAGCACAGGGCGCCCTCAACGCCACGGAAGAAGACGCTGCCCGGGCCCGTGAGTCGCTCGAAGCGCTCGAGGCCGCGATTGATCGCAAGGATGCGCAGCGCGGGATTTATAACAGCCGCTTTCATTACGCGCTGGTCAGTCCCGGAGCAGGCCCAACAACACTGCACGTCCTCGATCTTCTGAACGTGACTGCGGATCGTTATGTGCGTTTTCACCTGCATATGCAGAACCACGACACACGCGCCAATCAGGAGCATCGTGCACTGCTTGAATGCTGGCTTGGCAAACGCAAGCGGGAAATCGAAAAGCTGATGCGCCAGCATATCCAGACAACTCTGGAAGACCTGCGCCGGGCGCTGTAACGCGCCGGAGGCAGGGTTTCCAACCTCCGGAAGAACCCCCAGCTACGACTGGCGGTGCGAAAAGTACCGTCGGATCAAAACCCTGGCGCCCGCCTTTCAGAAAATTGTCCTCACACCTTCCGTATGCAGGATTTTTCAGAGTCGTCCACTTTTCAGTTGCCTTCGTATACGATAGACGGAATGGTATCGAAATCAAACAAGGAGGATCTCCCCATGCAGTGGACCGGTGTTTTTCCTGCGGCAACAACACAATTTGCTCCAGACCTGTCGATCGATTTCGCAGCCACACAGAATGTTCTCGACAAGCTGATCGAGGACGGCGTTCACGGCCTCACCATCATGGGTACGTGCGGTGAAAACAATTCGCTGGAACCGGACGAAAAGCTGAAAGTTCTGGCCGCAGCCTGCGAAACGGCCAAGGGCCGCGTTCCCGTCATGGTCGGGGTGTCCGAACTGACGACGCCTCGCGCCGTGAAATTCGCTGCTGAAGCCGCACGCATCGGCGCCGACGCGCTGATGGTTCTGCCGGCCATGGTGTACGTCCCCAAGGAAGCCGAACTGGTTGCCCATATCAAGGCCGTCGCCGCCGCATCCGATCTGCCGATCATGCTGTACAACAACCCGACGGCCTATCGTGTCAATATCAGCATGAGCGTGCTGGATGCTCTGGTGAAAGTCAGCACCATCGTTGCGGTCAAGGAAAGCTCCAGCGACACACGGCGCTATACCGATGTGTTCAACGCTTTCGGGGACCGCTACATCATGATGGCCGGCCTCGATGACGTCGCGTTCGAAGGGCTGTCGCTGGGTGCGGTTGGCTGGATTTCCGGTCTGACCAGTGCGTTTCCAAGGGAATCCGTTGAACTGGTCGAATGCCTGCAGAAGGGCGATATGGTCCGGGCGCTGGAAATCTATCGCTGGTTCATGCCGCTGCTTCATCTCGATGCCGAGCACGATCTGGTGCAGTCCATCAAGCTGGCCGAGCAGATCATGGGCCGCGGCAGCGAGCGCGTCCGGATGCCCCGTCTGCCGCTGGAGGGCGCACGACGTGCCGAAGTGACCGCCATGGTCGAAAAAGCCGCCGCAACCCGCCCGTCTGGCAGCTAAGGCAGCCTCCATACACTCTGCATTCATTTTGCGTTCTGGAAATGACGATGAAACATACGTTTTTCTGCATTGACGGTCACACCGCAGGCAACCCGGTCAGACTGGTCGCAGGAGGTGCGCCGCTCCTGCAGGGAAACAGTATGAGCGAACGTCGGCAGGATTTCCTGTCGAGATTCGACTGGATCCGTACCGGATTATGTCTGGAGCCGCGAGGCCATGACATGATGTCGGGCGGATTCTTTTATCCGCCGACCCGCCCTGACACCGACGGTGGCATTCTGTTCATCGAAACCAGCGGCTGTCTGCCCATGTGCGGGCACGGGACGATCGGACTGGTCACGTTCGGTCTGGAAAACGGGCTGCTCCAGCCCCGGCAGGAAGGCTTTCTGAAACTGGAAGTCCCGGCCGGGATCATTGATATCACTTATACAACGCAGGCAAAGCGCGTGACCTCCGTCACGATCCGCAATGTCCCCGCCTGGGTGGCGGAAACGGGCATTACGATCGACGTGCCTGATTTTGGCCCGCTGAAGATCGATGTCGCGTATGGCGGAAATTTCTACGCGATCGTCGAACCGCAGGGAAATTACCGCACGCTCGATGAACTGGGCGCGCAACGTATTCTGGAACTCAGTCCGATCATCCGTGACCTGGTGCGCAAGGTCTACACCCCTGTGCATCCGCTGGATCCCACCATCACGGGAGTCAGCCATGTCCTGTGGGCCGAACCAGGAGAAAAACCCGGCGAGCAGGGGCGCAATGCCGTATTTTACGGCGATCGGGCGATCGACCGCAGCCCGTGCGGTACCGGTACTTCCGCACGTCTTGCCCATCTCTGGCACAAGGGCATTCTGGGTATTGACCAGCCCTTCCTCCATGAAAGTTATATCCGCAGCAGCTTTGGGGGACGCATCGAGGGCGAAGTCTCGGTCGGGGGGGGGGCGGCCATCATCCCGTTGATTACAGGAAGCGCCATCGCCCCCGGATTCAATACGAGCTGGATTGATCAGGGTGATATTTTCC
>CALFLO010000033.1 GCA_937880175.1 uncultured Gluconobacter sp. | reverse complement strand
GAGCACAACCTTGCCAAGGTTGGGGTCGTGGGTTCGAATCCCATCGCCCGCTCCAGATAATTTTCAGTATATCGAAAAAGATGTCTCCTCCCCGTTTTGGGTGTGGGATACTGCGCTCTGTTCCGCCGTTTCGAGAGCGTCTGTTACGAAACGTCCCGCTCAGTTGCCGTTGCTTCAGCCATGCTTCCTTTCGCAGACGACCCTGTGGAGAAAAACGGCAGTATGTCCCCTTCAGACCGGCCTCTTATCGCCATTATCGGTGGCGGGGCCAGCGGAACGCTGCTGGCCTGGAATCTGCGCAGGCAACATGTCCACGCACGGATCATCGTGATTGATCCTGCGGCACGCCCCGCCGTGGGACTGGCCTATTCCACGCTGTCTCCATGCCATTTTCTCAATGTTCCCGCGGGCGGTATGAGCGCTGACCCCGATGATCCGGAGCATTTCCTGCGCTGGCTTCGTGTGCATCACGATCCGGACGTTACGTCTGGCCAGTTCATGCCACGGGCCGTCTTCGGGCGGTATCTGTCAGGTCTCTGGACGGAGGCGGGTCCGGAATGGCGTCAGACGCGGGTCCTGTCCTGCCATCGTATTGCAGGAGGGCTGGAACTGATGCTTGAGGACGGAGGGCTGCTTCAGGCGGATCAGGTCGTTCTCGCAACTGGCAATTTCGGTCCCGCGCCTGTGGCCCGGGTGACGCCGGAGCTGACCCGGAGCGGGCGATATCACCCGTCGGGATGGGATAACGGGCTTTATGACACGATCGCGCCCGAGGACGCCGTGGTCCTGATTGGAACGGGGCTGACATCTCTCGATGTGCTGATGCGGCTGCGTGAAAACGGCCATGCCGGGACGATTGTGGCCCTGTCCCGTCATGGCTGGTGTCCCGAGCGTCATGCGCCGTCTGTGCCAGCGGAAAGCGATGTCATCCCCGTTGGTACGCCTGCGACGGCCCGGGCGTATTTCAGGGCCTTCCGGGACAGTCTGGCTAAGGGGACAGGCTGGCGCAGCGCGGTCGATGCGCTACGGCCCCGGATCAATCCGTTATGGCAGGCGCTGGATCTGGTGGAAAAGAAACGCTTCCGGCGGCATCTTCAGCGGCGGTGGGATATCGTGCGGCATCGCATTGCGCCGGGTGTGGCGGATATCATGGTCGCCGAGCTGGAACACGGCACGCTGGACTGTCGGCGGGGGCAGGTGACCCATCTCGGCCTTGAGGCGGGGCAGGTGGTCGTGAACACGCGCGCCGGAGCCGGGGCGTTCACACTGTCCGCCGATCATGTTGTGAACTGTACCGGCCCGAGCCGGGCTTATCGCCAGATGCCGGACACGCTCCCTCATGCGCTTCTGGAGGCAGGGATGGTGCGGGAAACGGCTCTGGGTGGGCTGCACTGCCGGGAAGACGGCGCGCTGACCGATGCGGCCGGGCAGTGTGCGGGAGACCTGTTTGCTCTTGGCCCCATGCGCTGGGGAACATTGTTCGAGACGACGGCTATTCCGGAAATCCGCAGGCAGGTGGCGGATCTGGCCGCGCTGCTGAAGGAGCGGTGCGGCCATGACATCCGGGAAGCGCCCTGTGATGTGGCGCTTCCCGGATAGAGGCTCAGAAGAACTGGATGTGACTCTTGAAGCCGAGCATCGCCGCGTCCTTGAGGGCTTTCTGCGCACCGGGACGGAAGAAGTACTGGAAGTCCGGCGCGAAAGTGACACCGCGCATGATGTGGATGCGGTAGGTCGCTTCCAGAACTTCGCCGAAGGTCTGCGGCGTCAGGGAGCCTGCCATGAGCGGCATGCCGTACAGGGCCTGAAGCCTTTCGGTTTCCGTGGCGGTTTTGGAGACGCGGACATAGGTGAAGTTGATGCCGATCGTATCCAGCGGGCGCGATGCCCAGAATCCGGTATCGATCAGGCCCGCGAAATACTGCTGTCCACGAAGCTGCGTCCGTGGGCTGTTGGCATACATGCCCCCCAGCAGGATCAGGCCGGCATCGGCATTTCCCTTGACGTGATGGCGCAGCACCATCTGATCTGCGAGCGCCCAGGCCGACCATGAATAATGCAGGGTGCGGGCAGGCAGGCCACTGATGACATAGGGCTGCCCGTTCACGTCATAGTAGTTGTCCTTGTGCGGCGCGTTGTCGATCGAGTAGCCGAGCTTGTAGTGCCCCGGCAGCTTGTCCTTGCCGAACAGTGGTTCCCAGCCGGCTTCGACCGGGATCGCCTCGCCATGGATATCCGCACCGTTGAACTTGAAGCCTGTGCGGTACTGCGTGTTGGCGTAGATGCCAGCTTGCGCGAAGTACACACCCGTCTGGATGTAGGTGCTCACGGTTGGGCGCGTGCGGACACGGAAGGCCCAGCTTGCATCCGGGTAGGACGAGTGCGTGGTGTTGTCGGACGAGGCTTTCGGGTTTCCGCAGAACGCATTGTTCTGGAAGGTGCAGTACAGCGGGTTGGACGAGAAATCGTTCAGGAACGGAATACGGCCTCCCGCGAGGTCCACACGGCCCTTGGCGATCGTCTCTTCCGCGTAGGCGTAGACGAGATGGACGACCACGTTGCCGCCTGCACCGTAGATTTCGGAGCTCGGGTTGAGGTTGTCGCCGAACATGCGGCTGCCGGGGATGCCGTACCGGCCCACGACGAGCGCATGGGTCGAGAAGCCGCGGACATTGGCGAGCTTTTCCCAGTCGATATCGTTCTCAAGGCTGTACTGGCCGGCATTGCTGCTGCCCTGACGCAGGCCATAGCCCGGTGTCGGGCTGGTGATGGCGCCGGAGAACTCGTTGGTCGTATCCATCATGATGGCCACGCCACGGTCCCGCAGCCAGGTGTTCCAGCCGAACGGATTGGTCAGGATGGCTTCCGGATGGGGCAGGGGTGGCACCCATTCCTTGCCGAAATAGATCTGGTTCAGCGGCGTATTGACGCGCTCGCTTGGGAGTTCCGAGTTTTCGGACGGCCAGATAACGGGAGGAGTGACCTGCTGTGGGGCTGTGACCTGGATCTGGGTGACTTTTGCGCCGGGGGCATAGGTCTGAAGCGTTGAGGGCGTCTGGCTGGAGGCGGATCCCGTTGTGGAGAGGGAAGGGGCGCGTGCGGTGCCATCCTGAGCTGTGGTGCTTGTGGCTCCAAGGCTCTGGGCGATTGCGCAGGACGGAAGAAATGTGGCCAGGCAGAAAGCTGCATGGAGATGGACTCGAGACAAGCCGCTGATTCCTTGGAAAGCAGGTTAGCAACGGCATATGTAACATGCATTTACCGGTAAAGATCATGAAATAATGTTACTTATATCATTATTCCTCACAACTTGATGTGATAACAAACACAAAAAACCCCTGCCTCCTTGCGGAAGCAGGGGTTTTTCAACGGAGGGTCATCCTGCCTGCACTCAGGCTGGCTGGCCTTGCTGTCGGCGCTTACTTGGCAGCGGCGAGGGCTTCCATGATGACCTTGCCGGCTTCGGTCTTGTCAGCCCAGCCCGTGACCTTGACCCACTTGTTGGGTTCCAGATCCTTGTAGCGCTCGAAGAAATGCGTGATCGCCTTCTTCGTGATCTCCGGGAGGTCGTCCACGGACTGCACGTTGGTGAACTGCGGATGCACCTTGTCGTGCGGGACGCAGATGATCTTCTCGTCCTGTCCGCTCTCGTCTTCCATCTTCAGCATGCCGATCGGACGGGCGCGGATCACGGCACCCGGGACGACGGCTGTCGGCGTCAGGACAAGGGCGTCGGCCGGATCGCCATCGGCGGCCAGCGTGCCCGGGATGAAGCCGTAAGCCGCCGGATAGGCCATCGGCGTGAAGAGGAAACGGTCAACGACGAGCGCGCCGCTGTCCTTGTCCACTTCGTACTTCACCTGTGAACCCTGCGGGATTTCGATGACGACATTGATGTCGTTGGGCAGGTCCTTGCCGGGTGAGATCTTGGAAATGTCCATGATGTTCATGTCCTGAACTGTTTGGAGAGGCGGGGATATTACCGGTGCCCGGAGGCTCTGCCCAGAGCGGAATGGGGGGAAGTCAGGTCCGGGAGCGGGAAGCGGGCATAAAAAAGCTCCCCGTGCCGTGTGGCATGGGGAGCTTTGAAGATCCGGTCCTGTGGAGACGGACTCAGAGCATCGGCTGTGCGGCCTTGATGGCGGCGTGACAGGCGGCGCGGCGGTCGTCTTCGTTCGTGTAAGCCACGAGGTAGAAGCGCTTGCCGTTGCTGTCGAAATAGCCGGCACTGCCGAGGGCATAGTCGGGACTGCCGACCGTCTGCTCGGTGGCCTTGTACTTGTCGCTCAACCCGTAAAGGACAGGGTTGCCTTCATCGTAGGACACATACTGCAGTTCGATGCAGTAGTTCATGATGCCTGCAAGGTTGGCGGGCGAAACGCCCGTGAAATCCTTGCCGGGCGTACCCTGCACGGCCGGCGGGGGCGGGGGGGACTGTTCCTGTGCCATGGCAGCCTGGGAAGCCAGACCCAGCCCGAGGGCGAGGCCGAGGACGGGCACGATACGACGAAACATCACGGTATCCTTAGTTCTGAAACCCTGTAGGTCTTAAACCTGTCGTCCGCGGTCACCCGCGGCTGAAAACGAACAATTCCTCCGTTTCCCGGAAAAGGGAAGTGTGTTGCAGAACATTTCTTCGTGATCGGTTCGTGAGGATTGTGTCAGCCAGGGTTCGGTTGGGGTTCAGCCGGTGGATTCCAGCTCCGCGGAACGGACCGACGGGTCGAAATACGGGCTGCTGGCGTCGAAAAAGACGCGGTTCGTATCCAGTTCCGTGGCGATGACATCCAGACTGGTCAGGGCCGCGATCAGAATGAAACGCTCCCGGGGGCGGGATTCGCCACGTTCGCAGGTTCGCAGGCGGAGAATCGCAAGCTTCGTCGCCCGCAGGGTGCGGCCGTAATGGCCGTGATAGCGTCCGCTGAAATGGCTCATGCGCCCCATGACCAGCGCCAGAGCCTGCCCGGCATCCGGGGCCAGTCGCATGTCACGCCGGATGGCCTGAAGCCGCAGGAGGTTGAGCATGACGCGCATGCCCGACAGGATGCCTGTCAGATAGGCCTGAATGACCGGCGAAGGCGTCGAACCCGAATTGGTCATGAGCCGCACGAAGCGGTCCACATTGCGTGACACCACGCTGTCCACCGTTTCCTGTCCCTGACCGTTCGCGATGCGGTGCAGGTCCTTGATGATGTTTTCGCGCATGGTCCAGCGCTGGTGGGCGGGATCGTAGGGCAGGAACACCCGGTACATCCACGACGCATACAGCAGGCCAAGAACCAGCGGTAGAGCAGTGTTGAAATAGACGATCTCATCCGTTTTCGCCTGATTGGACGGGCCGATGAGGATGGGCAGGAACAGATTGTAGGACACGGCCGGGAGTGTCAGGGGCGGATAGGCGAAGGCCAGTCCGCCGATCATCATGGCCAGGCCGGACCACATGCCCAGCATTTCGAATGTGGTGGATTTACCCATCAGCGCGAGATTGAGCACGCCCGCCGCGACGACCGCACAGCATGCGCCGCGCAGGAACGCCTGTGTGGCCAGCGCCGGGCGCTCCAGCGTGGAGAACAGGCTGCACACGATGCAGACGAACATGATGAAGGTCAGGCCGCTGGGCCATGCCGTACAGATCCAGATCAGCCCCGCGCCAAACACCGTGACGGAAGAGCGCAGGCTGTTGGTGATGGCCTGCTGCCAGTCGCGATAGGAGCGGATCGGCGAATGGAAATGGTCGTGGGGCTGCGGATGGCGGCTGGCCTCGAACTGCGTCAGGGCCATGCGCAGCGCATCGATCAGTTCGACGAGGGCCTGCTGGAGCATGCCATGGCGCAGGACGGCTTCGCGGGCCGCATCGTCGGGCTGCGCCGTGCTAAAATCCGAGACCACTTTCTGGCGGCACTGTCGGCGCAGGGCCAGCAGGTCGGCCAGAATGGAACTCATGCTCTCCGTGCCTTCCAGTCGGGCTGGAAGCTTCATGAACAGGTCGCGGATGGCCTCGGCCTCACGGTGGAACATGTCATCCTGACTGAGGGGCAGGCGCATGAGGGTCGCAAGATCGAGCGCGCGGGCGAGAAGGACGGCAATGTCGGCCAGCGCCGCGCGGGCGTGGTCTCCGGCATGGTCGCGGCGGCCAAGCTCGACTTCCGCGAACTCCACCTGATCGCCGAGCGTCGTGATCTGGGTGAAGATCGACTGCACGTTCTGCATCGCCTCTTCCCTGCCGGTGAGAATACCGGCAATGGCGGTCAGGGCGGGTTTGAGCGTGTCCTCGAACGTGCTGGCGAGCTGATGGCGTGTGCGGTCGGTCAGGCCGAGCTGGAAGAGGCCGGAAATCGAGGCCTCCAGCACGATTCCGAGCAGGATGTAGGTGGCGCGCGACATCGAGATGGCGAAGATGTGGTGCGGGTCCGCGATGCCGTCGAGCGACACGATGGCGTAAGTGAAGCCCGAAGCGCGCATGCCGTGGATGCGGTAGTTCGTCATCGACGCCGGACCGGGCATGAACGTGCCGATCATGCAGAATGCACCGATCCCGCCTGCCAGCAGGAGGATGAACATGAGCGGCGCCTGCGGGAAGGAGGCGACCAGCGTAATTCCGCTGATGACGCCGACCACCATGCCGAACAGATGCCATTTGGCTTTCGCAAGGCTGCGTCCGCGCGTGCCCTGCGCGACCATCCAGACGGTCAGGGCGGCCCATTGCGGGCTACCTAGCTCCATCCACAGGGCGAT
The DNA here is from genome assembly GCA_937880175.1 of uncultured Gluconobacter sp. Lineage (GTDB taxonomy): Bacteria > Pseudomonadota > Alphaproteobacteria > Acetobacterales > Acetobacteraceae > Gluconobacter. Next base: position 20,901 of record CALFLO010000033.1, on the reverse strand, counting down.
GCCGAGGGCGAGGAGAGAGGTGCAGGTGGTCCGGAGCGCGTATCCGGCCATGACCGGATCGGGGGCGTAGAGCCATCGCAGTTTGCGGATGAGCGCGACCGGCCCGGCCTGTATCATGTCAGATGCAAAATGCTGGGCATTTTCGCGTTATGTGCAGGCATCGGACATCCCTTCGGGCAATACGGACCAGTGAGGCCATCTCGCAACGGCAGCAAAGGTCGCCTGAACGGCCTTTAGGGAACGGGAAGGCGTGACACACTAACTTAAAAAGACGCATTCCACCATGTCGGCCCTTGCAAAAAGACCCGAGTTGGGCGATTTCGGACTGCACCCGCGCGCCTGTAGCTCAATTGGTTAGAGCCGGCCGCTCATAACGGCTTGGTTGGGGGTTCGAGTCCCTCCGGGCGCACGGTGTGCCGACCTGATTTCCGCGGGACAGATGTTCCGCTTTTCCCCGCCCTTCCACCGATCGAGGAGACCTCCCATGGCCGCCTACCAGTACGTCTATGTCATGAAGGACCTTACCAAATCCTATCCGGGTGGGCGTGAAGTCTTCAAGGGCATCACCCTGTCCTTCCTGCCGGGCGTCAAGATCGGTGTGCTGGGTGTGAACGGCGCGGGTAAGTCCACGCTGCTCAAGATCATGGCCGGCATCGAGAAGGAATATGGCGGTGAAGCCTGGGCCGCCGAAGGCGCGCGCATCGGCTATCTCGAACAGGAGCCCAAGCTCGACGAGACCCTGACGGTCGGCGAGAACGTGGCTCTGGGTTTCGGTGAGCTGAAAAAGGCCGTGGACCGCTTCAACGAGATCTCGATGAAGTTCGCCGAGCCGATGTCCGATGACGAGATGACGGCCCTTCTGAGCGAGCAGGCCGATCTTCAGGAAAAAATCGACGCAGGCGACGGCTGGGAGCTGGACCGCAAGCTCGAGATCGCGCTCGACGCCCTGCGCTGCCCGTCCGCCGACAGCCCGGTGACGAATCTTTCGGGTGGTGAGAAGCGTCGTGTGGCCCTGTGCCGCCTGCTGCTCGAAAAGCCTGAAATCCTGCTGCTCGATGAGCCGACCAACCATCTCGACGCCGAGAGTGTGAGCTGGCTTGAAAAGACGCTGCGTGACTACGCCGGAACCGTCATGGTCATCACCCATGACCGTTACTTCCTCGACAACGTCACCAACTGGATCCTCGAAATCGAGCGTGGCCGTGGCTATCCGTTCGAAGGCAACTACTCGTCCTGGCTGACCCAGAAGCGCAAGCGTCTGGCCCAGGAAGAGAAGGAAGAAAGCTCCCGCCAGCGTGCCCTCGCGGCCGAGCAGGAGTGGATTTCCAGCTCACCCAAGGCGCGTCAGGCCAAGAGCAAGGCCCGTATCACGAAGTATGAGGAAATGCTGGCGGCCAACGCTGAGCGCGCTGGTGGCACGGCGGATATCGTCATCACGCCCGGCCCGCGTCTGGGTGGCACGGTCATCGAGGCCGAGAACCTCAGCAAGGGTTATGGCGATCGCCTGCTGATCGACAACCTGAACTTCAAGCTGCCGCCGGGCGGGATCGTGGGCGTGATCGGGCCGAACGGCGCGGGTAAGTCCACGCTGTTCAAGATGATTACCGGTGACGACAAGCCCGATGGCGGCTCGCTGAAAATCGGCGAGACGGTGAAGCTGGGTTATGTGGACCAGTCCCGCAACACGCTCGATGACAACAAGACGGTCTGGGAAGAAATTTCCGGCGGTACGGACGTCATCCAGCTTGGCAAGCGCACGGTTCCGTCGCGGGCCTATGTGGGGGCGTTCAACTTCAAGGGCGCCGACCAGCAGAAGCGCGTGGGGATCCTGTCCGGTGGTGAGCGTAACCGCGTCCATCTCGCCAAGATGCTCAAGAAAGACAGCAACGTCATTCTGCTCGATGAGCCGACCAACGATCTTGACGTCGATACGCTGCGTGCCCTCGAAGACGCTCTGGCAGAGTTCGCAGGCTGCGCCGTGATCATCACCCATGATCGCTGGTTCCTTGACCGTCTGGCCACGCATATCCTCGCGTTCGAGGGTGACAGCCATGTCGAGTGGTTTGAAGGCAACTTCCAGGACTATGAAGCCGACAAGCGCCGTCGTCTGGGCCCGGATGCCACTGAACCCGGCCGCATCAAGTACCGCCCGCTGGCCCGCTGATCCGGCGTTTTCCTTTCAGGGGGCGGGGCATCCCGTTTCCTGAAGGCACAGGCTGAAGATGCGTGCTGATGGCTGGGGGAGAGCTGTGTGCTTGGGCGTGAAATCCGTACCGCCCGGCTTGTTCTGACTCCGGTCAACTGGCCGGATCTTGAAGACGTGGTCGCGCTCAAGGGCGATGCCGGGGCATTCGCCAAAATGCTGGGCGGCGTGCGCAACCGGACCACGACCGAGCAGGAAATGGCGGAAGACGTCAGTTTCTGGGCCCAGCGTGGTGTGGGGATCTTCGCCATTCGTGAAAATGGCCGCTTCGTCGGCATTACAGGCGTTCATGAACGGCCGGACGGGCGTGGCCTCGGGCTGCGTTTTGCCCTGTTCCCCTGGGCGGCCGGGCGCGGCATCGCCCGTGAAGCCGCAGCAGCAGCGCTGCGCTATGTTCTCGACTGTGGCGAGAAGCGGATCGTGGCCGTAGCGCGGGAAGACAATCTTGCCTCCCGCACGGTTCTGGGCAGTCTGGGCCTGCGTCAGACGCAGGCTTTCGATCGCGATGGCGACACCATGCTCCTGTACGAAATCACGGCGGACTGACGCGTGGCCCATCAGGGCGCAGGACGTACAGAGCCGGAAATCCCTCCACCGGCAGATAGAGTTGCGCGAGTCTTTCCCGGATACAATTGAAAAACGGCCGGACGGTCAGGGCGCCGGGGTCGCTTTCGGGTGTGTAAACGATAAGGGGCGGGGGGTCTTTCAGCAGACTCTGGCACAGATCGTGCGGATAGCCGGGGACAGCGTGTTGGGCATAGACCCAGTCCCAGGGTAGATACTCGTAATAGCCGTAAGGTGGCCGCCGGTCGGCCATCCAGTAGAACTCCGGCATATAGGGCAGGACCAGAATGGGCTGCCCTGGCGGGACAAGAGTTCTGACCTTTTGGCTGATGGCGTCTTCGAGGGGCTGGTAGATCGGATAGGGTGGCCTGTGGGTGGTGTCCCGGTAGGTCCAGCCGAAGGGGGTGTTGGTGGCCAGATGGCTGCTGCCCCAGAGTGCTAGCACCGTCAGGATGGCGCAGGGTAATGCGCTGCCGGTCGTGTTGCCCGGCTCCTTCTCCTGCCGCTGTTCAAAAAACGCCATGAGCCCCAGTCCTGCGAGCGCGAAGGCCACGATGAGGGTCTGCCCGTCCTTGAAGCCTGAGGCAGCGCGGGCGTTCAGGAGAATGATCCCCACAAATCCGATCAGGATGGCGATCCTGTTGCGTGTAGGGCGCCGGTAGAGCAGCAGGGCGAGCGCACCCGCGAGCAGGAAATGGGCGAGCGTGGGGTAAAAAGCCTCCCCCCGGAAGGACGGGAGTAGGGAGAGCAGGAAGGTGCCCGGTCCAAAATGGATGAACGGGGCATAGGCAATCTGGTTGAAAAGGATATGGAAGGCGATGAAGCTTCCAAAATCCGCATATTTCACGAACCACAGACCCAGCAGGAACCCGGCAAGGATCGCGCCGCCCGTGAAGGCTCGGATGGCCCCACCACCTTTCTGTCCGATCAGAAGCCAGATCGCGGATATCACGATCAGAAGCACACCCGGACCGTAGGCGTAAGCGCATGCCAGGATCAGGGTCAGGCATATCCCTGCAAGCGCCGAGGGCAGGGCGTGCGGCGTTTTACCCAGCCATGCCGGGACGGCGAACAGCGCCAGCATCCCGACGGTCAGAAACCCGGCGACCGGATAGAAACTGACCATGTAGAACGCGTCCATCAGCCAGTAGGACGCAAGCCCCCCGACGAAGACCAGACTGGCGAGAAGGCGCGTGCGGTTTCCGGACAGGGCGGGCGTGCCGCAGAGGCAGGCGGCCGCCATGAGTGCCAGAAGAGGCAGGAACAGTCTTGCACCCTGCGGGAAATGCCATCCGAAGAGGGCGCCATAGAGCTGGGACAGCATGAAGATGACCGGCCCGTGTGTGTCCACATAGGACACATAAAGCCTGCCGCCCTCGTTCAGCATCCTGCCGCCCAGCAGGTGTTCGCCTTCGTCGCAGAAGGAGAGAAACCACAGGCCTCTCCGGCAGGCCCAGCCGAAAAATACCAGACAGGCGAGGCTGAAAACGGTCAGGGCAGTATTCTGCAGGACGGGAGCGGGAGAGACCCTTGTCCGGAAGGTGTTGAGGGCTTCTGGAAATCTCATTCCTGTCATCCGGTCCCATCCATGGAGCGCTGAATACCAGAACGGACGGCTTCCGGGAGAAAGCCGTCCGTTGCAGGAGATCAGCGTCGCCGGGGCAGTGTATTACTGATGGTTGTTGAGCTGGCGTTCGAGAGCGGCGTTCAGGGCGTCCACGTCGCCGTTATGACGTGCGAGATAGGAGCTGTAATCGCCGCGCTGGTTCATGCGCAGGCTGGCCCCTTCGCCATACATGTCCACGACCTTGGGCGGGTTGCCGCCGATGATGAGCTGCATGTTCACTTCCGGCTGGCCCGGACGGTCGATCAGCGCATTGACGCGCTCGCCTTCCGGGGTCGTCGTCGTCGTCGTGACGCGGAAGCTCACGCCCTTGTAGTTGCCGATCTGGTCCGTGATGGTGTTGACCAGAACCTGATCGAACAGGGAGATGTACTTGTCACGCTGGGCCGGTGTTGCGGTGCGCCAGTACTTGCCGAGGCAGTAGCGGCCGATCCCGGTGATATCGACGTTCTCCTTGAGCAGCGGAAGAACCTCTTTCTTCTTTTCGTCCAGCGACTTGCCCGAGTTGACGACGCTGGCCAGACGGCCACCAAAGGAGTTCACGAAATCCGTCGCCGTGCTGGCGTGAGCGGCCCCTGTTGCAACGGCGAGGGAGACGACGGCACCAAGAACAGTGCGGCGCGAAAATACGTTGAACATGTCGTTGTCCTCAGTTGTACCAGTCGGGAGTGGTTGCGCGATCGTCGCTCTTGATGGTGTCGATCTGGCTCTGGCGGTTCTGCTGCCACGCGCTCCGGATATAGGAATACGGGTCCAGACTGTCCTGCTCAAGATGGTCGATCTGGTCGATGGAACTGGCATAGCCTTCCATGGTCCCGGCCACGTTGTAAGCCCAGTTGAAGGTTAGCAGATCATAGCCGCGGGGCACATAGTTGATCGGCGTCAGGCCCTGGCTGATGCCGTAGCCGATGCCGTCACGGATATTGGTCGGCCCGACGAACGGCACGAACAGATACGGACCACCTGCCACGCCCCATGTGCCCAGCGTCAGGCCCGGATCGGTTTCATGCTGCTTGTAGCCCACGAGACCTGCGACATCGAAGAAACCGGCGAAGCCAGCGCTCATGTTGATGGCAAAACGCATGAAGGCGTCTCCGGCGCGGCGCGGCTTGCCCGCACCGACATCGGAGAAGAACACCGCAGGCTCGCGCCAGGTTTCATTCACATTCGCAATGGAATGACGTACGGGCTTGGGAACAGCCCAGATCCAGGCCTTGCCCACCGGGCGCAGAACCTTGTGATAGGCCCACATCTGGATGTTGTACATCTTGCGGTTGGCGGGCTCGTAGGGGTCGTTGGCGGCCTTGTAGTCCGCCAGGTCGTCCGGATCCTTCGGCGGCGGGTTGCGCAGCGAGCCACAGGCGCCGAGCGTCATCAGGGCGAGGGCCCCTGCGAGAGCCCTGCTGCGGCGTGACACACGACGTGAGCGCGTCTCCCGGATTTCGTTTTCGTCCTGCCGAAAGTCCATAACCATCCCCAAAATGCCCTTCCCGACCCCGTGCTCACGAAGAAGTCACAGGAAAACGGAAATTTTCGTAATCCGTTCCCTGCAGGACTCCATGAACCCCCATGGGCCACACGCCATCCGTCGCGGAAAACTGCGGAGGGGCGTAGTCATAACGTATCCTCCGATAGCGTGCATCCCTGTATGTCTGCAAATGCTGGTCGTTTGAAGAGGAGATCTGCTTTAACGATCCAGATGCTCCTGCGCCTCTTTCCGGGCTTTGACCCCTCTGGGTTTTTGGGACCACTGTGACCTCAACTCAACACCCGGGAGGTTTTCAATGTCCAGATTCTTCGGCTCAAAGGGCACGCTTCTTGCGACTGTCGCGGCCCTCTGCGTGAGTGCCGGTGTGGCGCAGGCGCATCCCACCGTTGCAAGCCAGCCCTGGGGCAGCACGCCGGACGGCAAGCCCGTGCGGATCGTGACCCTGAAGAACGGTCTCGGCACGACGGCCCGCGTCATCACCTATGGCGGCATCATCCAGTCCGTCGAGACGCCGGACCGCGAGGGACATGTTCAGGACGTGGTGTTCGGGTTCGACAACCTGAACGGCTACACGGTCGACAGCGCAAAGGGCGGTCTGTTCTTCGGCGCCATCATCGGCCGCTATGCCAACCGTCTGGCTGGCGGCAATTTTCCCGTTGAAGGCAAGGCCTATCACACCGACATCACGGCCCCTCCCAATGCGCTGCATGGTGGCAAGAAGGGCTTCGACAAGAACGTCTGGACGATTGAAAAGACGGGCACCAATGCCAGCGGCGCGTATCTGACGCTCAAGCTTGTCAGCCATGACGGCGATCAGGGCTTCCCCGGCACGCTGACGACGCATGTGACCTACACGCTGGGTACGGATAATGCCCTGTCGCTGCATTATGTCGCCACGACCGATGCGCCGACGGTTCTGAACCTGACGAATCACAGCTACTGGAATCTGAACGGCGAGGGTTCGGGCTCCATCGAGCCGGAAATCCTTCAGATCAATGCCGATGGTTTCACGCCGACCGACGCCACATCCATTCCGACCGGCCAGATCGCGCCTGTCGCCGGCACACCGCTGGACTTCAGCAAGCCGACCGTTATCGGCGACCGTCTGCGCAGCAACGACCAGCAGATGATGTATGCGCGTGGCTATGACATGAACTGGGTCGTCAACGGGGCTTACGGTCAGGCACCGCGTCTGGCGGGCAAGGTCTATGATCCGCGTTCGGGCCGCAGCATGGAGATCCTGACGAACCAGCCGGGGCTTCAGGTCTACACGTCCAATTCGCTGGATGGTGGGTATGCCGGGGTGTCCGGTCATGCCTATCGTCAGGGCGACGCGATTGCGTTCGAGGCCGAGCACTATCCCGACAGCCCGAACCACCCGTCTTTCCCGACGACCGAGCTCAAGCCGGGCCAGACGTTCGATTACACGACGACGTTCAAATTCTCGAACAAGTAAGAGATGACAGGGTCCGGGGCGCAGGCTCCGGACCCTGATCTGTCTTTAAGACCGGTTTTCAGGCTGGACGGGGCGTGGTTCCCACGATCCGTGCCGGGTTGCCGACTGCGGTGGAATAGGCGGGGATATCTTCCAGCACTACGGAGGCCGCGCCGATCCGGGCATATTCCCCGATGACGAGACGCCCGAGGATTCGAGCGCCCGCGCCGATCATGGCCCCGCGGCGCACGATGGGGTGACGGTTGCCGCTCAGCTTGCCCGTGCCGCCCAGCGTGACGTCCTGAAACAGCGAAACGTCGTCCTCGACGATGCTGGTCTCACCGATAACGATGCCTGTTCCATGATCGATGCTTAGCCGCCGCCCCAGACGGGCCGCCGGATGAATGTCGATGGCGAACAGTTCGTTGATCCGGCTCTGGAAATGATGGGCCAGATGCTGGCGGCCCTTCGTCCAGAGATGGTGCGAAATCCGGTAGGCCTGAAGCGCCTGCCATCCCTTGAAGAACAGGAAGGGCGTGACGAGGTCCGGACAGGCCGGGTCGCGGTCATAGGTCGCGAGAATGTCGGCTGCCGCTGCTTCGGCGATATCGGGATCGGCACTCAGGATCGAGGCGACGAGACGGGTAATGCTTGTTGCCGGGATGGAGCGGTCCGCGAGTTTCGTGCCCAGCAGGGACGCCAGTGCGGATGCAAAATCCGGATGGTCACCGATATTGGTGGAAAAGACATCCTGGATCAGCGGGTCATGGCAACTGCACGCCTGGGACTGCATGTCCTTCCAGAAGGCAGCGAGATCCGATGAGCGGTCCGTAATGGATGTTTCTTCGGCCGCTCCCATCATACGCCCATGGCCTTTCGCACGAAGGCCCGGCGCAGGGAGGGGAACCGCTGGACGCCTGCGATGCCGATATCGCGCAGACGGCGCAGGACGGGGTTATCGTTGCCGAACAGGCGCTCGAGCGCATCCGTTGCGGCGAGCATGGCCATGTTGCCGGGGCGGGTATTGCGCTGATAGCGGACCAGAAGTTCGTGGCTTCCCATGTCCTTGCGGTTGCGATGCGCCTCGATCAGCAGATCCGCGAGTGAAATCACGTCCCGGAAGCCAATGTTCAGGCCCTGACCCGCGATGGGATGGATGCCGTGCGCCGCATCCCCGGCCAGCGCCAGACGCGGGCCGATATAGCTCTGGGCGTACTGGGCCGAGAGAGGATAGATCCAGCGGCGGCCCGTCGGGGTGATTTCGCCCAGATCCTCGTCCGCCATGCGGGCCTTGATCTCGCGGGCGAAGATCTCGTCCGGCAGATCATGGAAACGCTGGGCGCGGCCTTCGCCTTCGGCCCAGACGATGGCGGAGCGATGCGGGTGTTCGGCCGTGCCGGGCATGGGCAGGCGCGCGAACGGACCTTCCGGCAGGAAATGTTCGAGGGCTACGCCGTGATGCGGCTTTTCATGCGCGATCGTCGCGACGATGCCATACTCATTATAGGGGATTTTGGTCAGGCCGATCCGTGCCTGACGGCGCAGCGGGGAGCGGCGTCCTTCCGCGGCTACGGCCAGCTTGGCAGTGACGGTTTTCCCGGAGGCCAGACGGATGGAGACATGATCCGGATGGAAGGTGAAGGTTCCCAGATCCGGCGCCAGCACATCGAGGCTGTCATACTGCTTCAGCGTCTGGTTGATCGCCAGCCGCAGGTCCCGCGCTTCGACCATCCAGCCAAAGCTCTGGCCTTCGGGGGCGTCTTCGGGCCCGAAATGCAGCGTCAGCGGGGAGGGGGCTTCATGGGGGCGTCCGTCTGCAACCCGGATCTCATGGATCGGCTGGGCCACGTTGGGCAGGTTGTCCCAGATTCCGGCTTCGGCCAGCATCCGGCGGGAGCCTTCCGCAATGGCATAGGCCCGGCCGTCCAGCGCGGGATCTTCCATGCCGGGGAGCGCACTACGGTCGATGAGCAGGACGCGCACGCCCTCTGCCGCCAGACGACACGCCAGCGTGGCGCCTACGGGGCCGGCGCCGTTGATGCAGAGGTCGTAATGGGTTTTTTTCATCGTACTCATCTCCCTGCCCCTGTCCTACTCCCGCGACGGTGTGAGCGGAAGGGGGCGCGCGTGTTAAGGGCCGCAGCGCGCCAGCCGCAGTTCGATCAGTGACAGGGCCGCCTGATGGAATGTCCGCTTGGGATATTCCTGACAGTACTGGAACAGATAGGTATGATCTTCGCGGATGAGTTCAGTCGTCAGGGGGAAGGTCATGACCGTTTTCCCGTCCCGGAACCGCATCGAATTCACGGATGTCAGCAGTCCCAGATACCCCTGGTAGAACAGGGACCCTTCGGGGGCCTTGGATGACTGGATGGCCTGAATGAAGCGCTCGCCGGGATTGAAGCCGATCCTGTAGGTTGTTGGACGCGGTGACGCTGGGGGCTCGCTGTCATCGCCTATGACGATCGCATTCAGATTGCGGCTGATCCGGACCATGACGGCCTGTCCAGATGGGGGCTCGGGTAATACTGAGATCGTAACCCATGACGGCTCCTGAAATTGGCAAACTATAGCGTTAAAGAAAGGTGGCGGGAGGAGTGGCTTTTAAAGTCAATAATGGTGCCGGAAGCGCCGGATCGGGGAAAACTTCACTCAGGCTGCCATCGCTGTGCTTTACTGTCATCCTGTGGAAGACAATTTTCTTCCGATAATTTGATATGATGGCCGGGAAGCAGGGAACAATTCATTCCCGGGAATGTTCTGTCTGCGTCATCGTGATTGTGCGCGGAAGAAGATGATTCTGAATACGCAGGGGAAAGGGAACCGCAGGCTGTATGATTGAACATTCCTACGTCAATTCCATGAGCCGGGTCGGGCATCTGCTGGACTGGCTGCCCGCGCCGCTGGGCTCGATCCTGCTGCTGATGCTGGCTGCCGGGATTGCGATGCTGTTCAGCCGGGTCATTACGGACGCCCTGCCGCGCCTGCCGGGTCTGCGCCGCATTCAGTTCATTCATGCCATCATCGCGCGCCTGCGGACGACCATCCGCAATTTCCTGATCATCATTGCCGTCAGTGCCGCCCTTCAGGCCACGACAGGCTTTACCGATGCGACGACCGCCTTTCTCGAACAGACGTTCCTGTGCCTGTTCATTCTCAATCTCGGCTTCGGCATCATCAGGACGTTCCGGCTGCTGACGGACCAGTATCTCAACCGGATCAGCGCAAAGGAACATACGGACGATATTACCGCCCGCTCCCATCAGACGCAGATCCGCGTCCTGCGCCGCCTGATCGAGATTTCGTTCGGTGTGCTGACGGTCGCATCCTCCCTGATGGTGTTCCATTCGGTCCAGAAATTCGGCGTCTCGCTGTTTGCTTCGGCTGGTGCGGCCTCCCTGATCGTCGGTCTGTCCGCACGGCCGGCCCTGACGAACCTTCTGGCCGGCATCCAGATCGCCGTCACCCAGCCGATCCGCATGGAGGACATGCTGATCCTGAACGGCGACTGGGCGTGGGTTGAGGAAATCAACGCGACCTATGTTGTCCTGCGCACATGGGACCGTCGCCGCTACATCGTGCCGATCTCGTACTTCCTCGAGAACCCGTTCCAGAACTGGACGCACAGCTCGCCGTCCCTGATCTGCTCGCTGTTCCTGTGGCTGGACTACCAGACGCCGGTCGAGCGTCTGCGGGAGATCTATTTCGAGGAACTGGCCAAGTGCCCCGACTGGGATCAGGACAAGACCTCCATCGGCTGTCAGATCGCGGACAGCAATGCGCAGGTCATTTCCATCCGTCTGATCGCGGGTGCGGCGGATGCGAACGGGATGTGGAATCTGGGCTGCGACATCCGCGAGCGCATGCTTCGTCGTCTGCGCACGGAAATGCCTGAATGTCTGCCGCGCGGCCGCACCGCCATCGTCTCCGGCTCGCCGGACCAGAATCCCTGGCCGGACAACCTGGTCTCGCCGCCGGTCAATCGCCCGCAGAATGGTCCCTATCGCGGCCCGGATATGCCTGCGACCCCACCCGCTGTCCCTCCGGGCGGGATGCCCGGGCGTCCCTGAGACGAAGCGTTTGGGCAACAGCCCCGTTCGTTCAGGGAAATTTCAGTGAAAACGGCACGAACGGACTGCCAATATCATTATGAGACTGGCATGATCTGGGGCATACTCTGATACAGATTGCCAGACCGCAACGAGGATATGCCGTTCGTGAAGCTCGTTACTGCCATCATCAAACCGTTCAAGCTTGATGACGTCCGCGAAGCCCTGACCCCGCTTGGGGTGCAGGGTCTGACTGTTACCGAGGTCAAGGGTTTTGGCCGCCAGAAAGGCCAGACCGAGATCTATCGTGGCGCCGAGTATCACGTCAGCTTCCTGCCCAAGCTCAAGATCGAGGTCGCCGTCTCCGACACGATCGCCGAGGACGTGATCGAAGCCATCATGATCGCAGCCCGCACCGGCAAGATCGGCGACGGCAAGATCATGGTGTCCAGCCTCGATCAGCTCATCCGGATCCGTACGGGAGAAACCGGCGAGGGCGCTCTCTGATGGCCGCGTGTGCGCTGAGGCGCTCCGTACTTTCCATCGCAGCGGGCACCGCCATTCTTCCTGCAATCGCCCATGCCGCACCTGCCGCAGCCCCCATTGATACGGGCGATACGGCCTGGATGCTCGTCAGCACGGCTTTCGTGCTGATGATGACCATCCCGGGTCTGGCGCTGTTCTATGGCGGCATGGTCCGCAAGAAAAACGTGCTGGCGACGCTGATCCAGTCCTTCATGATCTGCTGCATCGGCAGTCTGGTCTGGATGGTCGCTGGATACAGTCTGGCGTTCTCGACCGGTTCGCCCTGGATCGGGGATCTGTCGCGCGCGATGCTGCGTGGCGTTGCGGACAATTTCCATGACGGCGTCGATTCCGCCTTCACGCTCGGAGCCGGAACGTCCGCCGCCGTCACGATGACGATCCCCGAGAGCGTCTTCATGATGTTCCAGATGACGTTCGCCGTCATCACCCCGGCCCTCATCACGGGGGCCTATGCCGAGCGCATGAAGTTCTCCTCCATGTGCCTCTTCACGGTCGCCTGGCTGCTGCTCGTTTATGCCCCGGTTGCCCACTGGGTCTGGAGCCCGACCGGCTGGGTCGCGGGGCTTGGCGCGGTGGATTTCGCCGGTGGTACGGTCGTGCATATCAATTCCGGTGTGGCCGGTCTCGTCTGTGCGATCGTTCTGGGTCGCCGCAAGGGCGTCGGCACGGAAGACCTGTCTCCGTTCAACCTGACCTACGCCATTATTGGCGCATCGCTGCTCTGGGTGGGCTGGTTCGGCTTCAATGCCGGGTCTGCGCTGGGCGCCAATGGCCGTGCGGGCATGGCCATGCTGACGACGCAGGTCGCAGCGGCAGCGGGTGGCGTGGGCTGGATGGTCGTGGAATGGGCGCGCACAGGCAAGCCGACGGCTCTGGGTATCATTTCGGGTGCGGTGGCCGGTCTGGTCGCCATTACCCCAGCCGCAGGCTTTGTTCTGCCGGGCAGTGCGGTTCTCATCGGTCTGATCGCCGGTGCAGGATGCTTCTGGAGCGCCACCTGGCTCAAGCATCGCTTTGGATATGATGACAGCCTTGATGCGTTCGGCGTTCACGGCACGGGCGGCATTATCGGTGCCATCCTGACCGGCGCATTCGCTTATGGTCCGCTTTCGGCAACGGCATCCAATCCGGCCGGAACGGTCGCCAGTGTCCATCAGGTTTTGGCGCAGGCCGAGGCCGTGGGTGTCACGGTGGTCTGGTGTGTTATCATGACGACGGTGATCCTGAAGGTTCTGGATCTGGTGATGGGTCTGCGGGTCTCGCCGGAAGAGGAACTTGAGGGTCTCGATACGGTTCTGCACGGTGAGCGCATCAACTGAGTGCGCGCATCCGGCGGTCAAGCTGCGGGGGGCTGTCATCTCCCGCCGATTTCAGAATGAAGGTTCTTTCTGCATGACGTTTACAAAAGCCTTTTCGGGCCTTTCCCTCGCGGCACTTCTGGCCGCCGGTCTGAGCGTTGCCCCCGCCCATGCCATGACCGCCAAGGAATGCCATGCCGCATTCAAGACGGCCAAGCAGAACGGCTCCCTGAACGGTCAGTCCTACAAGGCTTTCAAGGCCGCCACCTGTGGTGACACGACCAAGGCCGCCGCTCCGGCAGCCGCATCGGCCACGACCCCGGCGGCTGCTGCGCCGACCACAACCGCGCCTGCGGCTCCCGCAAGCGCGGCTGCTCCTGATTCTTCCCCGGCAGGGACGAAGGCGCCGATCACGCCGAAGGCTGCGGTTGCCTCTTCGGGCAATGTCGTGTTCCCGACCGCCGTTTCCCCCGAGTTCAGCAAGCTCTCGGCAGGCCGCGCCCGCCAGAAGACCTGCGTGGCCCAGTACAACGCTAACAAGCCGAATGGCGGCAACGGCTCGCTGAAGTGGATCCAGAAGGGCGGCGGCTACTGGTCGCAGTGCAATTCGCGCCTCAAGGGCGAATAAGCATCGTCTTTTCAGAAAGGCTCCTTCCTTCGGGAAGGGGCCTTTTTTTTGGCTATGACCGGACTTGCGAATCAAAACGCAGACTAATAAAGTCCGCGTATGGCACTTTATGGCGCAAGCACCGAATATGTTCTGCACAGCCTGCTCTGGCTGGTTGAAAATCCCGAGCCTGTCAGCAGTCTGGATCTGGCGGAATTGCAGGAGATCCCTGCAGCGTTCATCGCCAAGCTGCTTCCCAGGCTTGAAAAAGCAGGTCTGCTGATTGCGTCCGAAGGACTAAGGGGCGGATACCGGCTGGGCAGACCGGCTGATCAGATCAGTGTTCTGGCTGTGGTGGATGCTGTGGAAGGGGCAAAGAGCCTTTTCAACTGTCAGGAAATCCGCGGTCGCTGCGCCCTGTTCGATGCCGGAGCCCCCGAATGGGCGACACAGGGTGTCTGCGGCATTCATGGTGTCATGCTCCGGGCCGAGCAGGCCATGCGTCGGGAACTGGCGCAGACATCACTGGCCGATCTCGCCCGGTCAGTCCGGAACAAGGCGCCGTCTCCCTTCTTCGAAGAGGCGCAGTCATGGTTCGACGAGCGTGTTCAGACCCGTCGGATCAGCAAAGTCAGGCAACGGAAACGCTCAGGCGCCGTCTGACCATGACCCGTCTCCGATCAACAGGAAAATTCAAAATGCGCAAATTCATTGCTCTCGCCGCTGTGGCTGCGAGTTTCTGGACCCCGTCCCTCCATGCCGAGACGAAGGTCACGCCACTTCTGGCGCATGATCTTCAGGGTCTTCCCGGCAAGGAAGGCGCCATGCTGACGGTCGATTATGCTCCCGGTGGCTCGGACCCGATCCACAGGCACAACGCGTCCGTTTTTGTCTATGTGCTGAAGGGGCGTGTCATCATGCAGGTCAAAGGCGGTGCGCCCGTGACGCTGACAGAAGGGCAGAGCTTCTTTGAAGGACCGGATGATGTTCATCTCGTCGGCCGCAATGCCAGCCAGACGGAGCCTGCGAAGTTTCTGGCGTTTTTCGTCAAGGACAAGGCAGCGCCCTTCGTTTTTCCCGCTCACTGAACCGGGGAAGCCCGAGCCATGAAAATCCTTGTTGCCGGTGCGAGTGGCGCACTGGGCCGTCCGCTGATTACACGCCTTCGGGGTGCAGGGCACGACGTCTGGGGGCTGGCCCATCGCCCGGAAAGCCTCGTGGCGATTGAACAGCTCGGGGCGTCTTCCGTGAAGGGAAATGCCCTTGATCGGGAGAGTGTTTTCGCGGTTGTCGAGCGGATCCGGCCGGATGTGGTGATCGACCAGCTCACCTCTTTGCCTGCAAGTCCTTTTGATCTGCCCACGCGCCTTCCTGCCGATCGCAGGCTGCGTCTGGAAGGGGGCGGCCATCTGTTTGAAGCCGCCCGGATGTATCAGGTGAGACGTTACATCCAGCAGTCCTGCGGATTTTATCTGGATGGGGGGACGGGACTGGCGACGGAAGCCTCTTCCCTGAGGATCAACGCTCCGGGTACGATCGGGGAAAGCTCCCGCATGTATGCAGCGCTGGAGAAGCGGGTTTCGGGTGTCCCGTCGATCGAGGGGGTTGGGCTGCGTTACGGGTTCTTTTATGGGCCCGGCACATGGTACTGGTCGGACGGGGCGTTCAGTCGTCATCTGGCCCGGGGGGAAGTTTCCCTGATCGGCTCTGGCCGCAGCCGCTTTTCCTTCATTCATGTGGACGACGCTGCGCAAGCGACGGTCGCGGCCCTCACGGCACCTGCCGGACTTTATAATGTCGTCGACAGTCAACCGACGAGAATGTCTGAATGGCTCTCGGCCTATGCGGACTGGATCGGGTGTGATGCGCCTCCCCATATTGATGAGGCCGAGGCTTTTCATCGGATGGGAGAGGAAAGTCTCTATTACCAGAACAGTCTGACGGGCGCGTGCAACCGCAAAGCCGTTCAGGTGCTGGGACTTAGTCCGCGACGGCTGCCATGGCTTGAAAAGTAAGCCGTCAGCAGAAGATGCAGAGGGTATTATCGCGGTTGGGCAGGTCCGGCCTTTAACGGAAGAAAAGCTGCTCCGTCGCATAGGACAGCCAGATTTCGTGATGGGCGAACCAGTCCGAGCCTAGCAGCATATCCGCCTGATCGTGGACTGGCGCGACGGTCAGGACCGGGCGTGTCCAGACGGTGCCGCCCAGTTCCAGCCGCATGAAGTGGTGCCAGTGATACTGGCGCTCTCCCAGATCCACGCCCGATGTCAGACCGCCGGGGTCGAGGGCAAGCTGGTCGTCCGTCAGGCCGAGGCGGTGCGCGAAATCCGTGCTGACGATATGCGAGCGTGCCCCACTGTCCAGAAGGGCGGTGCCCGCGTGCCCGTCCAGCGTGAAGGCCACGGTCAGGCGTCCGGATTTGGGGTGTACGGGCGTGGTGGTCCAGTGCCCGGTCCATGCGGGGGGAGGCTGGCACAGGCGGGAGTCCAGACGGACACGCCATAAGGTCAGGCGCTGGTGCGGGACGTCGAATTCAAGATCGTAATCCGCCAGCACATCCGCCCCGAGCAGTCCGAATACGGGAGGCGTAATCATGGGCGAGCCGGGAAGGATCCCGACCGCCATCGTGCCCGCGCCAAGAGGAAGTTCTCCAGCGGGAGTCGCGCCAAGCCGCAGATCCTGAATCCGGATATTCGGGACCAGACGCGGGCTGCCATTCGGGCCCTGCATCATGGTCCGGTGTTCGGGATCGGTCGGCAGGTGCAGGGCGGAAACGCCAGCCGGTGTCATGAGGCTCCCTTCCGAGCCGGTATCCACAATCATCGAGGCTGCCCGCCCGTTCACGGTCACAGCTACGCTCAGATAGCCCCCGTCATCGCGAAGCGGCAGCACGACGGCCCGCTTCATCTCGCAGACGGGATCGGCATGCGCGGCTGTTGTGCCCAGTGCCATGCCTATGAACAGGGCGGCGGACAGAGCGCGTCTTATCATTCCTGACCTGCGCGGGGATGGGCCTTGCGCCACACATCCAGCAGGTGCTTCTCGTCTGCCAGCGTATAGGCCTGCGTGGTGGAAAGGCTGGCATGGCCCATCAGTTCCTGAATGGTGCGCAGGTCGGCCCCGCCTTCCATCAGATGCGTTGCAAACGAATGGCGCAGGGCGTGTGGTGTTGCGGAATCGGGCAGGCCCTCGCCTTTGCGCCAGGTCCGCATGGCGCGCTGTGCCACGCCGGGATTGAGACGGCCACCCCGTACGCCGCAGAACAGCGGCGCATCCGGTGTCGGGGACGGATGCGCGGCTTTCCAGCTTTCAAGCGCCGCGATCACGGCGGGAAGCAGTGGCACGAGCCGTTCCTTGCCGCCCTTGCCGACCACGCGGAGCATGTTGTGCCCCGCATTTTTCAGATCGCGGATATTGAGCGAAAGCGCCTCGCCGATCCGCAGTCCCGTGCCGTAGAGCAGCGTGAACAGGGCACGGTCCCGCAATGCGGCCAGACTGGTTTCCGCATCGTCGGAGATGCCTTCTGCCGCCTTGCGGGCAGCGTCCTGACCCAGCGGGCGCGGCAGGCGCTTCTTCGTGCGTGGCGTGGCGAGCAGGGACGGCGCCGGATTAGAGAGATCGTGCCGCAGGCCCAGATAGCGGAAGAACGACCGGAGCGCGGAGACATGCCGCGCCCGCGATCGTGCCCGCGAGTCGGCGCTGGTCGTGCGGCGGGTGGGCTGTTCGCTGCGGGCCGTTTCATGGGCAAGCCAGGCGCGCAGATCCGCAAGTGAGAGTTTCCCCAGGTCTGCCAGCGTGACATCGCCGCCCAGATGCTGCTGGAAAAACGTCAGGGCCAGCAGGATGTCATGGCGATACGCCTCGACCGTGCGCGGGCTGGAGCGCCTCTCATGCGCCAGCCATTCGGTCCAGTCCCGCAGGGCATCAAGCGCCATTAATGCGGCCGTCATGGCATTTCGGAGCGTGGGAGGTTAGATACGGTCATGGCATCCAGCAGCCTATCCAAGCCTGATCTCTGGCGAAAGCCACCTTCCACCGGAACGCGCGTTTCGGTGCTCGTGCCGCTGCCGTTTCCGGGGCCGCTCGACTACCTCGCGCCGATGCCGCTTGAGCCGGGAGACCTCGTGACGGTCCCGCTGGGGCGCCGCGAGACCGTAGGGTGTGTCTGGGAGACCGACCGCACCCTGCCTGCCGATTTCGCGTTGCCCGTAGGACGGGAACTGCCGCTCGAACGTCTACGGCCTGTCGTTGGCAAGCTGGACGTTCGGCCTCTCCCGCAGAGCCTGCGCCGCTTCATCGACTGGGTTGCGGCCTATACGCTCACACCGCCGGGTCTGGTGCTGGCGATGGCGACGCGTATCCATCTGAAGGATGCGCCCAAACCCACTCTGGGCTGGGTGCGGACGGAGGCACCTGAAGGGGAACTGCGCATCACGCCTGCCCGTCGCTCGGTGCTGAATTTCGCGTCTTCCACGCCCATGAGCACCGCCGAACTTGGAGATCGCAGCGGGGCGAGTGCGGCCGTCATTCGCGGCCTCGCCACGGCCGGTCTGCTGCGTGAGGCCGTTATCGCCCCAGCCGCCCCGTTCGGGATGCCGGACCCGACCCATGGTGCGCCGAAGCTCTCCGAAGAACAGGCCGAAGTCGCACAGGAACTCTGCGGGCCTGTTGAGGCCGGGCGGTTTCAGGTCACGCTGCTGGAAGGCGTGACCGGATCGGGCAAGACGGAAGTCTATTTTGAGGCTGTGGCGACCTGTCTGGCCAAGGGGAAGCAGGTTCTGGTCCTGCTGCCAGAAATCGCACTGTCCGCCCAGTGGACAGACCGTTTCATCCGGCGTTTCGGAGCCGAACCCGCCATCTGGCATTCCGATCTCGGGGCCAAGCGCCGGCGCGAAACATGGCGCGCGGTGGCGGAAGGCAGCGCCCGCGTCGTGGTCGGTGCCCGCTCGGCGTTGTTCCTGCCATTTGCCGATCTGGGCCTCGTCGTGGTGGACGAGGAGCATGAAAGCGCCTTCAAGCAGGAAGAAGGCGTCATGTATCATGGCCGCGACATGGCGGTCGTTCGCGCCCGTCTGGCCGATGCGCCCGCCATTCTCGTTTCCGCCACGCCATCGCTTGAAACGCTCGCGAACGTGGAGAGCGGCCGCTACCGGCACGAACTCCTGACCGCGCGGCATGGCGGCGCGACCCTGCCGGATGTTTCACTCGTGGACATGCGCGCCGATCCGCCAGAGCGTGGCCTGTTCCTCTCGCCCAAGCTCTGCACGGCGATCGACGAGACGCTGGAAAAAGAGGAGCAGGCCATGCTGTTCCTCAACCGGCGCGGCTATGCGCCTCTGACGCTGTGTCGGGCGTGCGGGCACCGGATGCAGTGCCCGAACTGCTCGGCCTGGCTGGTGGAGCATCGGGCGCGCGGCATTCTGACCTGTCATCACTGCGGGCATAACGAGCGGATTCCCAAAGACTGCCCGGAATGTCACGCCGAGAATTCGCTCGTGCCCATCGGGCCGGGAATCGAGCGCATTACGGAAGAGGCGAAGCTGCGCTTTCCGGAAGCGAAACTGCTGGTGATGTCCTCCGATACGCTCGGCTCCCCCGCCGCCACGGCGGAGGCGGTCCGGAAGATTACGGACGGAGAGGTCAATCTCATCATCGGCACGCAGATCGTCGCCAAGGGCTGGCATTTCCCGAAGCTGACGCTCGTGGGTGTTGTGGATGCCGATCTGGGTCTGGGCGGCGGGGATCTGCGCGCGGCGGAGCGGACGGTGCAGCTTCTGCACCAGGTCGCAGGCCGTGCAGGCCGTGCAGAACATCGGGGCCGCGTGCTGCTTCAGAGCTATGTGGGGGAGCATCCGGTCATGACGGCGCTGGTCTCCAACGATTTCCAGACCTTCATGGAGCAGGAAGCCGAGCAGAGGCGCCCGTCATTCTGGCCGCCTTACGGACGACTGGCTGCGCTGATCGTGAGTGCGCCGAGTGCGGAAGCGGCGGACGCCTTGGCGCGGGAAATCGCGCTCTCCGCACCAGAGCGGGAAGGGGTTCAGGTTCTCGGCCCGGCCCCGGCCCCGCTTGCCGTCCTGCGCGGACGGCACCGCCGCAGGCTGCTGCTGCGGACGATGCGGGGCATCGCCGTGCAGCCGATTCTGCGTCAGTGGCTTGAGGATATCAAACCGACCGGCGGAGCAAAGGTCGATATCGATATCGACCCTATTTCCTTCCTTTAGGGCTGAAAAATCAGCCCTTGCGCTTGCGGAAGAACTCGACCGAAGCGGTCACGACCGCGATGACGGCCAGAATCTGCTGGAAATACGGGCGGAAACGCTTGGGTCCGAAGGTCGCCATGGCCGTCATGCCAGCCAGACCGATCTCACGGGCGCGCGTGGCTTTCTGACAGCAGGTCTTCATCTTGGAGCAGCAGCTCTTCTGGGTGGCGGGCTCTGCGATGACGGTTTCGGGGGCGGGGGACTGCTTGGTCATATGAAATCTCCTGAAAAAGGGAATCAGGGGATGAACACCCGGCAATACAAGGGGTTGCCAGAGCAACAGACAGGAAGGGATGCCGGAGCCGTCAGTCCTGCTGGCCGTCCCGGGCCTGTTCCAGCGTTTTGAGCTGTTTGTCAGAATCGGGCGATTTCGGATTCAGCAGCAGCATCTGATGGAAAGCCTGAAGGGCGGCTTCGGGTTCATGCCGGTCATGTTCGGCTTCCGCGAGCATGCCCCAGGCTGTCGGATCGCCGGGATCGGCCTGAAGTTCGACCCCCAGATCAGCAATCGCACCATTGCTGTCCCCCGCGGCCAGCCTGATGGCGGCGCGCTGGCGGTAGAGCACGGATTGCTCGGGCTGGATGGTGATGGCGGCCGTCAGATCGTCCTGTGCCTGCTGGAAATCGTGCTTTTCCAGCGCATCATGCGAATCGCTGATGAGCATCTGCACGCTGCCGGTCAAAGCGCGGCTGCGGAGGGCTTCGGCACGTTCGGAAATCTCGGTGGCCTGCTTTTCATTGCCCGCCATGGCGAGGGCCTTTTCCGCGTCCAGGAGGCGATCATGGAGCGTTTTGCGCGGCGGACGGGGGGATGAAGCAGGGG
>CALFLO010000032.1 GCA_937880175.1 uncultured Gluconobacter sp. | reverse complement strand
TTCGGGGGGGCGGCCCCGGGGCGGGGCCCGGGGGGGGGGCGCCCCCCCGGCCGGCGGGCCCGCGCCCCCGCCCGGCCCCGGGCGCCAAGCCGCGACCTGTGGCGGCTCCCTCTCTCTTTTCCGTTTGTTTTCCTGCCCCCTTTTCTTCTTCCTTGGGCAGGCAAGGCGGTGGCGGTTCAGTCGTAAAAAGGCAGCGTCTCGTCGATCGACCCGTCCCGATCGAAGTGGATGTAATGGCAGTTCTGCTCCCGCGCCCGCACCATCAGGGCAGCCAGTTCGGGAGACACATCCTGCGGGACGTCCTCCGCCTCAGTGGGCACATAGATCATCCAGCCATAAGGCCCACCAAGGCAACTTCGGCCTGCTGTGCCCCCGCTGCTGAGATAAAGCTCGCACGCATCGCGCTCTGCGAGCGGAAGATGCCCGGTACTGAGATCCAGGTGCCGGCAGACGGGGCCTGCGGACGTGGGCAGGACTTCGCTCATGCCCGGGCCTCCGGCCGGACAATGAACGACGTCAGACAACTGCCCCCTGTCCAGCGATCCAAGGTCAGCATCATCTCGACGCCCTCAAGAGTCTGGGCAATAGTCCCATTCCGGCGGCCCCGTTGCAGATCCTCCGGGGTAATTACGGGCGGCGCGTTGCGGTCCACGAAATCGGCTTCCGCGCAGGTCGCATCCTTGTATGGCCCGTGCCAGTCATTCCCGTTGACGGGATAGCTGTCCACGGTGCGCAGAAGAGCCTCACCATTCGGATAGGTGAAAATCTCCACGTTCACACCGCACAGAACCTTGGAAATGATGGCCTTGTCCGTCCGGCTCATGCCGCGCACTCCACAAATGGGGTCAGACCTTTCATGATGGAGTGGCGCTCGTGACATGGTCCATAAACTGTCGCCCGGTTATAGACAGGAGCGTCATCCAGATTGGAGTATGCCAGAAAGATGGCTGCATCCTTTGGGTCACGCAGCAGGTTCAGCCAGGACCACACCGGGGTTTCACCTGTCATCTCCGGGGCCTTGATAGCGGACAGCGCGGCCACGGCATCCCGCAAAACAGTCCGGCACTTGCGAATATAGGTTTCTGCCTGCGTCTCACTGGCACCGGAGAAGCGCATTCCGCCGCCCTCACAAGAGGCAGCGTACTGCACCACCTGACGCATGATCTCCCAGTTCTGTCCCGCCCCAATCAGGGACCAGCTTCTCGCGCGCAGCGAGCCCCGCCCCTCATAGACATTGTTATCGCCACCCAGTTCCATCAGCAGGTACTGATCGGCATGAAAGCTGCTATCCGCGACATAAGGGCGCAGGGTCGCTGCCGGAAGTCGCACGGCGGCGAGGTCATAGACGATACGATAGGACATGCTCTCTTCCTCTGATCTCTCTTTCAACCTCTCCGCGGATGCAGGGACTGTCCGGTGTGGCAAGGCCGCGCGCCAGCGCGCCCGGCCTGAGCCTTGCCGCACCGGGCGGGCCATGCCCGCCCCTTCTCCTCTCCCTATGCTGCCGTCTCTGCTTCTTCGTCTTCTTCCCCATTGTCGTTGACGCTCAGGCTTTCCATCGCGGCCAGAGCCTCGGAAGCCTCGGCCTCCCGCCGCGCTGTATCCTCGGCCAGATCCGCCTCTAGAGCCGCCATTTCCTCCTCCTTCTCCTCCAGGAGTGCGGCCTCGCGGAACGGCATCCCGTCACGGGCGCGATAGCCGGGCAGTTTACGCTCCGTCTCGGCCAGCAGCCGCTGCGCATCCGCAAGCTCGCTATCGAAGCGCAGCAGGGTGTTCTCGATGCGGGCGATGAACCCGAGCGGGGCGGTGTCGTGATCAAAATCGATCCCGATCATCCGGTCCTCGGCCACGATGGCGATGGTCGCCTCCCATTCGGTCTCACCCATGAAGGTCGAACCCCAGGTCTCACACACCAGCTCGAACCCGCCGATCTCGCCGAGTTTCCACCGGCCTTTCTGCTCGGCACGCTTGGCGGTGCGCGCCTGACCCATCAGCCACCTGCCGGCATCCTGCCGCTCGGTCAGCACATCCGACTTGCGCACAAGCTGGAACGCCTCCCCCCGTGTCGACTGGCGTTTCGCGATATCCGCCCGGATCTTCGGAATAACGGCTTCGGCCACCCTCTGATCACGCTCGGCCCGCTCGATCGCGCGACGCACGTTGAACTGGTCGTCGTAATGGGCGGCCTTGAGACGACGCAGACGGGCCAGCTCCGCTTCCAGTCCCGCCTTTTTCATCAGGCGCTCGTCGCCCGAAGCGAGTGCCTTCGCCATGGCAAACTGGTTCGCACTCTCGCCGATATCCTCCAGACGGCGGATCGACCGGTCTCCCGACATGGCCAGACACAGGAAGCGCTGCTTGCGCTCCAGAAGCTGCCAGTTCGTGGCATCCACCGAGCCTTTCAGGGCGTAGGCGTAAATCTGGATGACCGGGTTCTGGTTGCCCTGGCGTTCGATCCGTCCCTCACGCTGGATAATGTCGGCCACCAGCCAGGGCACATCCAGATGGTGCAGGGCAATCAGACGCTGCTGTGCGTTCACGCCCGTGCCCATTGTCGCACTCGAGCCGATCAGGATGCGTTTGCGCCCGGAATTGAGATCCCGGAACAGTCCCTGCTTGGCCGCACTCTTTTTGTAGTGCTGCATGAAGGCGATCTGCTCGCGCGGCACACCCATCCGCATCAGCTCGTCGCGGATCCACAGATAGGCCGAGAAGCCCCGTTTCTCCAGCGCCGCTTCCGTGCCCAGATCCGAGAAGATCATCTGCACGGCCCCGGGCAGGTCATACGGCTTGCCGGTGTCGGGATCGGTGTAGCGGTTCTCGCTCGTCGCCTTCCAGATGTCGAAGACCCTCGCGATCATGACGTTCAGCTTGTTGCTGGTGTCATTGTCCTCCGAAGGTCGGACAAAGCGCAGATCAATCGCGGCATGACGCGCATCGTTGATCACGGACAGGATGATGTCCTGCCCTTTTTCAGGCTTGCCCTTGCGCTCCTCGATCACCTTGATCCGCGCTTCCAGCTCCTTCTGGTAATCGCGGAAGGCGGGTCCGCTGTCTGCGACCACGATCTGTCGGCTGCCCGTGGCGATTTCAGGCAGCTTCACGTACTGGCGCAGGTCGTCCTGCTGCACGACGTCCGCAAAATGCCGGTACATGGCCATCAGATCGGCCACGTTCACGAACTCCGCAAACCGCGTCACAGGCTTGTACAGCCCGCTCGGCTGAAGCTCGAGTTCCGTGCGGGTCTCCCCGAAATTGGCAGCCCAGGCGTCGAACTCATGCAGGCCACGCTCGATCAGGGCGTCGATCTGCTGGAAGCGCTGCACATTGTACATCTCGCCCAGGGTGTTCGTAATCGGCGAGCCCGAGGCCATGATTAGCTCGCGACCGGGGTTGAGACGGCTGAGATAGCGGGCCTTGACGTACAGGTCCCAGGCACGACCGCTGCCATTCGGATCGACCCCTTTGAGGCTGGACTGGTTCGTACCGAAGCTGAGCTTGCGGAACTGCTGCGCCTCGTCCACGAGGATCTGGTCGATGCCGATCTCGCCGAGATGAACCAGATCGTCCTTGCGGCTGGCCAGCCCGTCCAGCTTCGCTTTCATTCCCTCCTTCATGCGCTCGATGCGCTTGCGGGAGATGCGGTCGTCGGCGTCGATCTCGCACAGCAGGCTTTCGTAAGACGCGATCTGCGCCTCGATCATCGCCTGCTCGAACTTGGTCTCGACCGGAATGAACTTGAAGGCATCATGCGTGATGATGATCGCATCCCACTGACCCGTGGCCGCACGGGCGAGAAAGCGCTGGCGCTTCGCCTTCACAAAGTTCGTCTCGTCCGCCACCAGGATCTTCGCGGTCGGGTAGAGCATCAGGAACTCGCGGGCCATCTGCGCCAGACAGTGTCCCGGCACCACAACCATGGCCTTCGAGATCAGGCCAAGACGGCGCTGCTCCATGATCGCCGCGCACATCGAGAAGGTTTTTCCCGACCCCACGGCGTGCGCCATGTAGGTGTTGCCCGTGGCGATGATGCGCCAGACCACCCGCTTCTGGTGCGCGCGCAGCTGGATCGTGGTGCTGGCCCCGGGCAACTGCAGATGCGAGCCGTCAAAGGCGCGGGGGACGAGGTTGTTGTAGGTGTCGTTATACAGCCGCACCAGACGCTCGGCGCGCTCTGGATCCTGCCACACCCAGGCCTGGAAGGACGTCTTGATGGCGGCGAGCTTTTCCTTGGCGGCCTCGGTCTCCTGGGCATTCAGCTGCCGGTGCTCGCCG
Source organism: uncultured Gluconobacter sp. (assembly GCA_937880175.1). GTDB lineage: Bacteria > Pseudomonadota > Alphaproteobacteria > Acetobacterales > Acetobacteraceae > Gluconobacter. Next base: position 2,973 of record CALFLO010000032.1, on the reverse strand, counting down.
TTCTCGTCGCGCCAGGTGTCCCAGATCTGCGGAATGGCCTGATTGAGCGCATCCTCGATCAGTTCCCCTGCGGGACGGCGTTCGGTGCCCCAGACGGACGTCGCTTCAGCCTTGCCCCGGAACGGTCCCTTGTCCAACGTCCAGGACGCCACCTCCTTGGTGTGCCACACGCCGGCCTCGACCCCGATCACCTCGGCGATGAAGCCCTCGATGTCGGCGGTTGGGATCCACGGCGCGCCCAGACGGGCTGTAATGTCACTCGGCCGCAGATCCTCGGGCTGGGCCTCTTCCAGCGCGGCCACGGTGCGGGCGAAGCGGGGATCAGTCTCAGCGGCCTTGCGGGCCTCCGCCAGCTTCGTGCGCACCGCGCCTGACAGCGCCTCGTCGGCTGGCACCCAGACATCGCGTCCGGGCTGGCTGCGTCCGGCATCGAGGTAGATGGCACTGCCCAGCTCGGCGATGACCTCGTCCTCGGACCGCCCCAGCAGTTCGGCAATGCGCGGGATCTCCACGACACCCGTCTCATGCAGGCAGACCGCAAGCGCGTCATGGGCGCTGTGCACCTCCGGCTCCAGCGTTGCCTGGATCACACGCTCGGAGAACAGCGGCCCCTGTGTGCCGACCTGCCGGTCCTCGTCGTACTCCTCAATCGAGCTGACCAGCCAGACGTCCGGATCGTCGTAGAAGGGCTGGAGGTTCGGACGCCGCTGCGTGATGCTCTCGTCCCCGGTCCTGGGATCAATGCGCGTGCTGGTCAGCGTCAGGTTGATCGGCCCGAACTGTCGCACAAAGGACTGATAGGCGCGCTTGAGGTCCGCCTGGAGCGCGCTGTAAGGCAGGTTCTCCACCTGGGCGCGCAGGACCGAACGGGCGGCATCACGGACCGGGATCAGGCCTTCGATGATACGCGCGTGCTTTTGGAAAATACCGTCCTTCTGCTCGCCTTTCTTGACCTTCACCGGCACCGACTGGCCGTCAATGATCTGGTGCAGGGCCCCCTTCTCGATCAAGTAGCTGCCTTCCTTGAGGCTCGCCCCCTCCCCTGCCGTGCCGACATCCGCACGTCGGCTTTCCCGCAGCGCCTCGACGTCGAGCGTCTGCGGCACCGGGAAGCGTGCCAGCGCGGCGAGACGGAAGAGCGCGCTCGGCAGGGCGTCGTCGAGCATCAGCATCGGGTTCGCCGCGCAGGTGTATTCCGGCCCGAACTGTCCGCTCGTCCAGCCGTGCCGACCGAGCACCTGCTGACCGTTCTCCGCAAAATAGCGGTTGATGCTGAGCGGTCCCTCCCCCTCGTCGGTGTCGGGCAGGTCCGCAACGTCCAGCCAGGCGGTGTCGCCCGGGCTGTCTCCGATCTCGCGACGGCGCAGGACCAGCACGTCCACGACCACGTCAGTCCCAGCATCATCGCGCATCGCGCCAGCCGGCAAGCGGACCGCCCCGACCAGGTCCGCCGTTTCGAACAGGTGCCGGCGTGCAGTGGCGTCGCGCTTGTCCATCGTCCAGCGTGACGTCACGAACAGACCCATGGCACCGGGGCGCAGGCGGGAGACGGAGCGTGCGATGAAGTAGTCATGCAGGGACAGGCCAAGCCGTCCCAGTTCGTCCGTGCCGCGCACCGTGCGGTTGCTGAACGGCGGGTTGCCGATGGCGAGGTCGAACTGCTCGGCAATCTTCGCCGTCGTGAAGTCTTCAGACCGCACCCACTGGTTCGGAAACAGCTTGCGGGCGATGCGGGCCGTCAGAGGGTCGTTCTCGATCGCCGTCCAGGCCGTCTTCGGGGCAAGTTTCTCTGGGATCGCGCCCATGAACAGACCCGTGCCACAGCCCGGCTCCAGCGCACGTCCGCCGCGGAACCCCATCTGCGCCACCAGATCCCACAGCGCGTGCACGATCAGTTCCGGCGTGTAATGGGCGTACTGCGTGGCCCGCGCCAGTCCGGCCCGCTCCTGCTGGCTCGTCAGCGTCTCAAGCTGCACCCCGATCTCTTCCCAGCCCTGACGGAAGGCTTCGCCCGGACGGGGGAACAGGCTGTTGGCCAGCTCCCCGGCTCCAAATCCCGTAAACTTCGCCAGCAAAGCCTGCTCGGACGGCGTTGCATTGCGCCCCTCGGTCTCCAGTTCGGTCAGAAGACGGATGGCGGCAAGGTTGTCCCGTGCGCGCGCTTTCCAGCCCTGGGACAGGTCGCGTGTGCCACAGAGACGGAAGTCAATCTTTGGCGCGATAACCGGAGTGCTGGCGGCCTGCGCAACGACCTTTGCTGCCTCTTCAAGCGCCTTGTCTCCAGGCAGTTCACCCCAGAAAAGATTGGCGTTCGCGCCGCCGAGGGCGGATGTGTCGAAGAAGCTAAGCTGTGCCTTGCTCATGGGAATACTCCGGACAAGCGGCCGCGCCCGGTGCTGCGCTCGGCAGACCGGGTGGCCAGAAAAACTGAATGGTGGAACTGCGCGAGGGGCCGCGCCCGGCTCAGGCGTGCGGCATCAGGGGATCAGAGCGGTCCGAACCGAAGGCTGATCTGCTCGCGTTCATTGTCGGAAAGGCGCGCGAGAGCCTCGCGATGGTATTCGGAACCGCAGCGCGCCTTCTGTGACACCCGCCACCAGGCGTGCTGGTCCGAACAGGTGACGCCTCGGATCTGGGTGTCCATGCTTTCGGGACCGCAGCCTTCGAGGATGGTCCAGCCTTCCTGATGGGCCTGAACCAGACTGAACTGCGACTGTGTATCTGGGGACGTAAGGGCCAAGCTCGGCATCGTCGTCTTTCTCCTTTCCTGACCCTCTCCGGCAACCGCGGCGTCGTGCTGGGGGGCAAGGGCGACGCGCCAGCGTCGGGACCGCCCGGCCCGCAGCGCCAGCGAGGACACGGACGGACCCACCCCTTGCCGCACAGGGCGATCCCGTGGTGCCCCCCTTCTTCCCTTCGTAAGCGTCCGAGCGTGACACGCTGACGGCGGCGAATAGGCTGTGCTTTCTTCCC
>CALFLO010000031.1 GCA_937880175.1 uncultured Gluconobacter sp. | reverse complement strand
CGTGCCGCTCCTGAATCCAGCGCAACGCCTCGTTCAGATACGCCTCCTGGTCAGCGGCCCGGTTCTCGAACGCACCAGGTGAGGACGTGACCAGGTATTCGACACACTGGACGGCGTTCTTGCGGATCTTCTCAGGAAGCGCCTTCTCGAACGCGGCCATGCCCTGTTTGACGTTCTGTGGCCCGATCAGGTCATTGTCTGGCGTTCTCGTGGCGTCAGCGTTTGGCGTGTCCTGTTCCCGGTAGGCGTGCTTCATAGACGCTCTGACGGACTTGGGCGATTTGAGTTTTTGAACCCGAAGAATGGCAAAGTTTGACATGATGTTTCAGCCCCCTTTTTTCAAAAGGTGGACTTACTACACAATTTGCAAGCAAATTGTCGTAAGCAGGGCGGGGGCATCAGCCCCCATCCCTTGACCCATCCCCTGAATTTTAGACTTCGTTCCAGATGTCGAGACGGTCCAAAAACGGGTGAGAAGAATAGTAGCCGTCAGCTTGTTTGACGCCGGTTTGTACGGTCACCACAGCAAAGCAATTGTTTACACGGCCAGCATCATCCAGCGCATTTTCGCCCGGATTTTCGATGTAGAAACTGCCCTCATCTGCTGGGCCTGAATTGGGAAACTCGCGCAGTGTAATGCCGTGATAGTTTTTGGGTGTGTAATGGTTTTGCACGAGATAGCGCTCAATAGCGGCCACAACATCTCCCTTGCTTTTTGAGGGCACCTTAATGTTTGCCGAGATAGTTTCGGGAGCAATTCCCTCCCAAGTATATCCGTCGATTTTATGCGGAGACATGATGCGAATTGAGGCATAATCAAATGCAGTCATAAAATAATTCCTTGTTGATTAGGCTTTGCCGCCCTGAACGATTTCCAGCTTGGCACCCGGCTTAGGAATTAGGGCCAATTCTTCTTGTGTGGCGCGGCTGCCGACCTCGGCCACATGGCGGTTCATGTAGTAGCGGACAAGACCCGGCCCACGCATACCGGCCACCTTTTCACGCTCTGAGAATATCGCGCCGAACTTCACCAGTTCATTCATGATGGCTGTAACTTCGTTGACCCTGATTCCGACTTTCTCGGCGATTTCTTCTCGGGTCAGCATGATCTGGCCGGTATGTGGGAACAGGTGATCGAAGAGGAGTGTCCAGACGTCCACGGCCTTCATGGGGCGCTTACTGTTCTTCATCAGCCACAGGGTGACAGCACGGTTCTGTGCAGGACGGATCATGACAAACGGCTCCGTTGTTCCGGGTGCTGGGGTAGTAATGCGTTGAACGGTGACCATGACCCGGCCAAGGGCATCGTGGTCAAAATCGGGATTATCAAAAAATGGCAGAAGGGCTTGGCGAACCTGTTCGGCCTGATCTTCACGAAGCCGATCTTTCTGGGTCTTGAGACGGGTCACGTTCCGCATGTGGGAAACCTCTGTATGAGTGCCGAATAGGTCGCACACTGTGCGACTTTATGGTCGCACGTGGTGCGACCTAATGGCAAGCTATTTTCGGCGGTTTCCCAACGAAAAACGATGATCGGCCAAACCCTAGATATAAATAAGATAAAATCTCTCTCTATGGTCTCTCTCTTTTTTCGGTGGAAAACTGCGGTTTTGACGCCAAGAAGGGGGGGCGATTCAGCACGGCTTAACGTGTGATATCGGAGAACCGGGTAAGAGGGGATTTGCTCAGGAAGGGGGAGCGAATGGGACGGTCAGCGCCCCCGACCCCGGCTATTTTCCCGTGAGCGATTCCGACCGATTTCTTTGGCCCGCTCCCGTTGAGCCTCAACCGCCTGATCTTGAAGTTTCTGACGGAGCTGCTGGGCCAGTTTTACGCAGCCCTCGATAACCTTCTCCCGGTATTGGGTCGGAATATCCCTCAGAGCCTTCACAAGAGGCTCCAGACGGCTCTGAAGCTGTTTCAGGCTCTCTCTGTCCGCTTTGGCCTGTTTGGTCGCTGTACGGGCAACTGTGGCGCTCTGAATGGCGGGTTCATAATGCTGCTGGACTGTCTGGCTGATGCGCTTTGCCACCTGCTCGGAATCTTCCACAACACTGGTGAAAATGCCCTTTTTGAGCACTTGCGGCTTCAGGTCGGCAGGGGTGAGGTTTTTGTGCTCCGGTGCGTCCCGTTCCAGTGCCCCGTAGTAGGTTTTCAGCTTGGTATGGGTGGCCTTGCTTCCCTCGATGCCGCGTTCCAGTCCGACAGGGCGCCCCACAACTCGCGCAAAGTCGGTCTGCATCTCGTTCAGGGCTTTGGCTCCCCCAAGGAACCGGCGGCAATTCAGGCGGCCTGTATCGGGGTCTTTTGGCACCACGTAAGCCGACAGGTGCGGAGTTTTTTCGTCCCGGTGAATGATGGCAGCGATCACGTTGTCCTTGCCGTGCCGCTCCTGAATCCAGCGCAACGCCTCGTTCAGATACGCCTCCTGGTCAGCATCCCGGTTCTCGAATGCACCAGGTGAGGATGTGACCAAGTATTCGATGCACTGGACGGCGTTCTTGCGGATCTTCTCAGGGAGCGCCTTCTCGAACGCGGCCATGCCCTGTTTGACGTTCTGCGGCCCGATCAGGTCATTGTCTGGCGTTCTCGTGGCGTCAGCGTTTGGCGTATCCTGCTCTCGGTAGGCGTGCTTCATGGACGCCCTGACGGACTTGGGCGATTTGAGTTTCTGAACCCGAAGAATGGCGAATTTTGACATGGTGTTTCAGCCCCCTTTCTTCAAAAGGTGGACTTACTACACAATTTGCAAGCAAATTGTCGTAAGCGGGGCGGGGGGAAGCCCCCATCCCTCGACCCTTCCCCTCTCAAAAAGAAGTTTATTTCTAGAATAAACCCCAAAAAAATATCTTTACAACGACATTAAACACATTAGAAAAGGACTTAACGCATGCGTTAAGTCCTTTTCTAATGTGTTTGTGGGTTTGTTATGTCTGATAATATCTATGAAGCTAACTTGAGAAACCTGTTCCACACTGTCGTAGAAACGGGGGTTGGTACAGTTCGAGAAGGTGATCTCTATCGCTGGTTAGGCGCAGCCAGAGCACGAGAGGCGTTTTGGAAAGAAATCCACCAGTATTTTTATGAGTCTCTTTCTGGTCGGGAGAAAAAAGAAGGCTGGCAATTATGGTTTGTCGAAGCGTCTGGTAACTTCAACTTTGTTTGTTTTGAGCCATCAGCAAGTATTGAAAAACCTATGTGGTGGAAGAAAATAAATGAAGATGGTCTTGTCAATTTTGGAAAATGAAAAATGTATAAAAATGCTCAATGGGAAGTAACAGATTATGGTCTTGAGGCGGTAACGCCGGGAGCACCATGTGCTTACGAAATTTCAAAAAACACTCTTTTGGGTGTTGAGAATGGATTTTACGAGTGGGTAGTTCATTTGGCAGAAAAAACTTGGATAAATTATCCATTGTTTGTTTCTGCATTTGAAGAGGCTGTAAATTACCACTTTCCCGGCAAACTAGACGTAAAGCGCTTTCAGGACAGTCAAGCCGAAGCTCGTCGGATGTATTCTCATATTTGATTAAAGTAGGAACTATTTTCAGCAGCTCGTGACGTAACAGTGTGAAGCGAGCTGCTGAAAAGCGTAAATCACATTATGCCTTGCCGCCCTGAACTATTTCCAGCTTGGCACCCGGCTTAGGAATTAGGGACAATTCTTCTTGTGTGGCGCGGCTACCGACCTCGGCCACATGCCGGTTCATGTAGTAACGGACGAGGCCCGGCCCGCGCATACCGGCCACCTTTTCACGCTCGGAGAAGATCGCGCCGAACTTTACCAGTTCGCGCATGATCTCGCTGACATGATCGGCTTTTATTCCTACAGCTTCTGCGATTTCTTCGCGGGTCAGCATGATCTGGCCGGTGTGTGGGAACAGGTGGTCGAACAGGAGTGTCCAGACGTCCACGGCCTTCATGGGGCGCTTACTGTTCTTCATCAGCCACAGGG